>JAOUNW010000178.1 GCA_029880755.1 Gammaproteobacteria bacterium | reverse complement strand
GAATGCGGGCTAGCAGTTTTCTCTTTTCTCTGATGTTTCTTACCGTGACGTTGATGATCAACAGTACCGCCAGGGCGGATTTATCTATATTGGATAGTGTGGTGACCCCCGGAGAATTGATACAGGGACACGCAAAGCTGGACAAGGAATGTAAGTCATGCCACAAAAAATTTGATAAAGGCGCCCAAGACAGATTATGTATGGGTTGCCACGAACATAAACCGGTTGCTGATGATGTTCGAGCGAAGACTGGCTATCACGGGAAAATAGGTCATCAACCTTGCCGTGCCTGCCACACTGATCATAAGGGCAGAGAAAAGGACATTATTGGTCTGGACAAGAAAACGTTTAATCACCATCTAACGGATTTTGATTTAACGGGAAAACATAAATCACCCAGGATAAAATGTAGCGACTGTCATGGTAAAGGTCAGAAATATCGCGAGGCACCTTCCGAGTGTTATGCGTGCCACAAAAAGGATGATAAACACAAGGGGCACTTTGGCAAGGAGTGTGCCCAGTGCCATACTGACGGCGACTGGAAGCAGGTCAAGTTCGATCATAGTGAAACCAGGTTCCCGTTAGGCGGCAAACACGTAGAAGTAAAGTGCGAAAGTTGCCATGAAGATCCGGGTTATCGGGTTCAGCCAAAAACCGATTGTTATTCCTGTCACAGAAAGGACGATGAACATAAGGGCCGATTTGGCAGCAGGTGTGAACAGTGCCATCTGGATACGGGGTGGACAAAGGTCAAATTTGACCATGATCGGGATACTGATTTTCTGTTACAGGGAAAGCACCGACCAGCAAAGTGTGAAAGCTGTCATACCAAGCTCGAACAGGCTTTCAAGCCCGCGAAAACATGCTATGCATGTCATCAAAAAGAAGACGAGCATAAGGGTCAGCAAGGAAAAGAGTGTCAGAGCTGTCATAACGAGAATTCCTGGAAAGAAACCCGCTTTGACCACGGTCTAAGCCGGTTCCCGTTGTTAGGAAAACACGAGCCAGTCAAGTGTAATAAGTGCCACACTACCAAGGCATTTAAAGATGCCTCAAGCAAGTGCATCGATTGTCACAAGGACGAAGATGCCCATAAGGCAAGGCTAGGACCGGTGTGCGAGACCTGTCACTCAGCCAGGGACTGGACGCAATGGTATTTTGATCACGATAAGCAGACAAATTATCCACTGGATGGTTCTCATAAAGGCATCACCTGCGTTGCCTGCCATAAGACGCCAGTCACTCGTAAGATAACTTTGTCTGCATCCTGTAACAGTTGTCATAGTAAAGACGATGTGCATGACGGCTCATATGGCCAGTTCTGCGAGCGTTGTCATGTCACGCGCTCTTTCAGTCGAATCAAGTCCCGGCCGGGAATATTCCAATAGCCGGTTACGAACATAAAACGAATGGTTAACCGAGGCTATTAAGAAAAAACTTATGAAGGAAATGAATAAGGCAACGCACTGCGGTATATCCGGTTTGGTTAAGCTGGGACAATGTATGATACTGTTTATGCTATTTTTGCAAACCGGCTATGCCGATAAAAGTTCCAGCGTAGCCGTATTTCCCAGCACGTCCATGCCGATACAACTGGCCGCGGCACCAAGTACCAAATCAGCGACCAGAAATAAAACTGTCAGCAACAAAAAATCCACTAAAGAAGAGTTTGATCATATTGTTACTGGTTTTGAGCTAACCGGTGTGCACAGGCGTGAGAAGTGCGAGTCTTGCCATAGTCGTGGAATCTTTAAGGGCACTCCAACAACCTGCGATGGCTGTCATACCCAGGGTCGTAACATCGCGTCCAGCGTGAAACCATTAAACCATGCGCCGACACAGCAACCCTGCGATCAGTGTCATGACAGCCGGGGTTGGTCGGGTGCACGGTTTGATCACAGTGCCGTGCTTCCGGGGCAATGCGGCCGTTGTCACAATGGCAGTATCGCTAATAACAAACCTGCAGGGCACATGGCTACCAGCGCGAGTTGCGAAACATGTCACAATACCCGCGCCTGGACACCGGCGGTGTTTGACCATAGCGCTGTTACTCCCGGCGCCTGTGTCACCTGTCATAATGGGGCTAATGCGACCGGTAAACCCGGGGGACATCTGGTAACCGTCGAATCTTGCGACGTATGTCATAGCACGAGAGCCTGGGTGCCGGCTCGCTACGATCACTCGGCAGTGACTCTAGGTACGTGCGGCAACTGCCACAATGGTTCGACTGCTACAGGCAAGCCATCCGGGCATATTGTTACCGCCTTATCTTGCGATAATTGCCATAGCACCCGCCGTTGGACACCGGCAACCTTTGACCATAGCAGTGTTACACCGGGCACGTGCGCGACGTGTCATAACGGCTCGACTGCCACCGGTAAGCCCTCGGGACACGTTATTACCAGTGCATCCTGTGACAGTTGTCACAGTACCCAGGCATGGATACCGGCAGGGTTTGATCATAGTACCGTAGTGCCGGGTACCTGCAGCAATTGCCATAATGGCAGCACGGCAACAGGGAAACCGGGTGGCCATTTTGTTACCACGCAACAGTGTGACGCCTGTCATTCTACCTCGCGCTGGATACCCACTACGAGCTACAGTCATAACTCAGCATTTTTCCCGGGTCAGCACGCCGCTAGCGTTAGCTGCATTGACTGTCATACAGGTAATAGCGAAACCATTGCTTGGCGATATTCCACTTATAAGCCGGAGTGCGCTGGATGTCACGCCAATGATTTTGAGACTGGGCCACACAAGAAAACGGAAACACCTAGCACTATTTACTACACAGTCAGCGAATTACGGGATTGTACCGGAAGTTGCCATCTCTATAGCGACAATACCTTTACTTCCATAACAAAGACCCGCTCTGGTGAGCATCGACCGTCCAGCAGCGAGTTTTGATCATTAATAATTATATATAATGATAAGGAAGAGGGAGGAAGTCGTGGTTAGCGTGGTGAGTTCGGTTGGTCGCCGGAGTTATTCTCGCGTTCTGCTGTATTTGTTATCGGTGATGGCAGTTATCTCTGTTTTGTTTCCGTTGGCCGGTCAGGCACAGGAGGGGCTGGAGGATATCGCTTTTTATACACTTGGTAAGGACCTGGTAATTCGGGCAAATTTTTCCGATGTGGTGCGGTATCAAAAACACTATCCGGCCAAAGCTGGCGATACCCTGGTGATTACTCTCAAGCTGGTAGGGATTACCGACAATCGTAACCTGCGCGATCGCCGCATAAGCAAGCGCCCGCGAGGTATTGAGGGGATTCCGTTGCGGGATGTCACATTTGAGGTCAATGGCACGGAAGGTCCGCGGCTGGTAGTGCATTTTACCCGGAAAGTCTCTTATGCAGTCAGACAGGGAAAAGATAACCGCAGCATCGATATTGTGGTGTCGGGCGTGAAAATAAGCAGAGTGACCCAGGATCAGGATGTGGAGAAGCAGGCAGCCCGGTTATTTGGTCAGGGCAGGCAGGCATTGTTAAAGAAGCAGCACCGACAAGCGATTCGTTTGTTTATTCGAGTGCTGGACTTGCCGGAAAACAGCTATTCTGCCGACGCTCTTGAGTTTTTGGGCGTGGCCAGGGAGCGTAACGGTCAGCGGCAACAGGCTGTGGTGGAGTACAAGCTGTATCTAAAACGTTACCCGAAAACGGAAGGTGCAGATAGGGTGCGCCAAA
>JAOUNW010000025.1 GCA_029880755.1 Gammaproteobacteria bacterium | reverse complement strand
GAAACTGACGCTATCAATAGCAAACCCGGGCACACCGCTGATGGTGTAATCAACTCTGGCGGTATTATTTACCACTGAATTGGCGGCGGTACCGACACCGTGCGCAGCCTGGGAAATTGCCAGTACACATAATAAACATGCACTGACCGCGATGTTGCGCAGAGTCGGTTTTCTTAAACTGTGTGCTGCATTCATACCATCACCCCCCTACTGCACACAGACCGTGAACGTTAAATTAAACGAAGGCGTGTTGGTCACCGGTGGCCCGCCAGTGGCACCGGCAAGTATGCCCTTGGGGTTTAAGCGAATTTGCTGAACAGCGGGATCGCAACCATCGGCACCGGCAGTGGGTTGGTAATTCCAGGTTACTCCGTCAAAGAACTCGACATCGTCAGTCAGGTCGCTTGCGCCACCATAGTTGAGGGCGGTTAAGCCGCTGCTCACAGCGCCATCGGTAAAGGTAAACGCGCCCGCAGGAACATAAATTGCTGTGTTCGTTGGAATGCTGTCGGTGATAACTATGCTGTCGGTATCGGCTTCACCGTATCCCTGGTTAGTGGTAATCACCGTGTAAGTTATACGAGAACCGGGAATGGCCTTGGCAGGACCCGCTACCGGGCTGTAACTGGGTGCAGCCAGCTTGGCAAATACCAAGTCGGGTTTCGGTTTGATGGTAACGTCCACACTGGCACTGTTGCTGCCAGTGGCATTGGTGTCTGCTTCCGCCTGATTGAGATTATTGGCGGTATTGGTGGCTGTGATACCTGCCGCAGCGGTAATTGTTGGTACGTCGTCAGCGGTAACATTGATTGTCAAAGTGGCTGTACCACCACCGAATGCAACGGTGGCGCCAGTCCATACCACTGTGTGAGTGCCGGCGTTGTAGCTCACACTACCCGATGTTGCGGAACTGGAGACATGGGTGACATTGGCGGGAAGCACGTCGTCCAGGGAAACGCTAGTAGCGTCCGTATCCGCCGAGTCGTTGGTAAGTGTTACGGTGTAACTCAACGAGTCACCTACCCACACTGTGGCCACCGATGCGGATTTACCGACATATAAATCCACAAAACTCAAACCGCCGCCGGCAGGGCCGGTCATGTTGTCGATGATATTGCTGGGCAGATTAGTACCGTTTGATGAAGAGATATGAAACTGAACAGTCGCGGGTGCGCCCAAGCCAATCTCTGACCAAGCCACCCAGGTTTCCATAAATGACGCATCCGCAGAACCACCATTGGGTGTTGAGGTCAATGACTGCATGTTGATGATGCTGCCGGGCATGCTATAACCGTCGCCCGAAGGATTGGATAACAAGTCCCCGCTTGCATCTACGGCGACATAATCATAAAGCTCTCTTGTAGTGTCCTGGTTAGAGCCCTTCCAGGAAACCCGCAGCACCGGCTCTCCACTCTGCAAGCGGCCGTCGTTGTCCAGATCCAGATAAAACCACCAATCGGTGACATTGGAACTGGTACTCCAGCGCTGCACATACATGTACAGATTAGTGCTGTCCCATGTATAGGCATAGAGTTTTAAATCACGACCACTGGGTGTGAGATCGCTACAGGTCGCATCATTGAGCGGATCTGATTGCGCATCGAGATCAGTGGAGTCCGGAGTATTGGCGGAAACACACACGCCTTCGCCATCCGTTGCCTGGTTCTCGGGATTAGTCAGTACCGCGGTCCAGTCACTGTTGGCACCGTCGATGGTGATCGTTGTGGGACCCGTGGGCGCCGCCATTGCCATCTCGCTAACAGCGGCAACCAACGTGACCAAGCACAGCGCACGTCTGCAAAAACGCGAGAAGCGAAACATCGCAGAGATTTTTCCTGGAAACTTAGCCATCGTTTCAAACCACTTTTTCATTATTGTTTTCATTCACTTAAAACATCTTTTTCAACATAATATTAGCTACCCACATCAGCTTGTCATTAATACCTTATATAATGCGCACCCATATCAATTCCTGCCCAGCAAGGCCCGTGCCAAAAAAAGGGAATAAAAAAAGTTTTTTAGGATCTGGCGTAATTGACCGACTAACAAACCGAGTCGGGCGCGCTTTCGACGGGCACCAGAGCTACTCTGTAACCTGTTGATATAAAATATTAAATTGTAAAAAAGGGGCGCAGCCAGGTGCCGCAAGGGCATAAGGGATTTCGGGCAGAAGCCGAGGATATGTCGTCATTGTTCCGGGTTCCAGCCTGAAACCAGACAACATGAACTTAGTGAATTAAATCCTATGGATTAAGAAAATGTGCGTAAATATCAAGGCTATGACTCTCAGATTATTGATTTAACTGAATAATTAATTTTTTGAATTCTAATTTTGGAGATTGAGAAATGCCACGGCGTTGCCACAACCGGGCTTTCAGTACTGCGTGGAGAAAAAAGGGGGGTCTAACTGTTTTCCTGGCGTGGCTCGCGGCTAAACAGGGCTTTCACCGCCTCAGACGGTGCCAGCTTTTCGTAGAGTACCTTGTACACCTGCTCGGTAATAGGCATATCCACCCCATGCCGGCAGGCCAAATTAAAAAGCTCCCTGGCGGTAGCCACGCCCTCGGCCTCCTGCCCAAGACTGGCCAGCACTTCAGGCAACTTACGGCCTTTACCCAAACCAAGACCGACCCGGCGATTCCGGGAGCTGTCATCGGTACAGGTCAGTATCAGGTCGCCGGCGCCGGTAAGGCCCATAAAGGTCTCGGCCTGTCCCCCCATGGCCACACCCAGGCGTTGCAATTCCGCCAGACCTCGCGTGATGAGCGCTGCCCGGGCATTGGCGCCAAAACCCAGACCATCACTAATACCGGCGGCAATGGCCATCACATTTTTAATCGCCCCACCCAATTGCACCCCGGCAACATCACCGTTGGTGTACACACGCACATGGTTGTTACGTAACCAGCCCGCAATAATCTCTGCCGTTGCTTCATTACTTGAGGCCACAGTGAGCGCCGTCGGCAGGCCTTTCGCCACCTCATGGGCAAATGTCGGACCAGAAATCACGCCACTGCGGATCCCTGACCCGCAAACCTCCTCAAGAACCTGCCCCAGTAATTTCCCGGAACCCGATTCAAGCCCTTTACTAGCCCAGGCAAGAATAGAATCTTCCTCCAAACCCGGTTTAATTGCCGTCAGCGTTGATCGAAAAGCATGACTGGGCACTACCAACAGATAATGTCGACACTGCTCTCTCAGGTGTTGGAGGTTATCTTCGATGGCCAACGAATCAGGAAAGGGAAAACCGGGCAAGTAGACCGTGTTTGTGCGCTCGTGCGCCATGCGCGCCATACGTGCGCTATCTCTACCCCAGAGCGTAACGGAAAATCCGTTGCCTGCCAGCAACAATGCCAGCGCCGTACCCCAGGAACCTGCCCCTAGCACCGCGATATGATTTGCTGAGGCCTCGGTCACAGGCAATCCATCCCATTAAAAAATTGGACAGGCTTAATACTAACTCTTTTAGTGCTGAACAGGTTGTTTACTGGCAGCCTGTTTCTGCACATACAGGGCTTCGAAATTTACCGGATTAATAAGCAACTGCGGAAACCCTCCCTTGCCCACTAAATCGTTTACGGCCTCGCGGGCAAAAGGCAGTAATACATTGGGACAAGCGATTTCCAAGAGCTTGGGCCTGTCCTCTTCCGAAATACCCTGGAGCAGGAATATGCCTGCCTGTTGTAACTCAACCAGAAAAACTGTTTTGTCCTGCGCTTTTGCATCAACACTGACGGCCAGAACCACTTCGTGTTGTCCATCTTCACTTAATTGACGATGTGATATGTTTAATTGCACATTGGTCTGAGGATTGACCTTTTCCATAAATACATGGGGGCTATTGGGCGATTCGTAAGAAATGTCTTTTACATAAATGCGCTCCAGACTCATACTTGCTGGCCGTTTTTCATTTTCAGTCATATCGATTTCCTTGGCTATACATATAAAATTTTTCAGGCCGCCAACAACGGGTCCAGCTCACCATCCATATCCAGTTCCACCAAATCAGTGTATCCGCCGATATGCTGGTCACCGATAAAAATCTGGGGCACACTGGTACGGCCGCTCAAACTAATCATCTCTTTTCTAAGCGCAGAATCTTCATCCAAATAAAGCTTATCCACCTGCGCCCCTTTTTTTTCCAGAAACTGAAGAGCCATCCGGCAATAGCCACAACTATGGGTACAGTACATCCTGACCTTCATACGCATTATTTCTCAACCGGCAAATTGTCCCGCTGCCAGGCGACCATGCCACCAGACATTTCATACACCGGCTTGAAGCCGTGCTTCGACAACATCAACGCGCCTTTCTTGGAACGATTGCCACTTCGGCAGCTGACAATAATAGGTTTGGCTTTGTATTTCTCCAAATCGGTCAGACGATTTTCCAATGATCCAATAGGGAGGTTTTTAGCGCCAGGAACATGACCAATCTGAAATTCATTAGGCTCTGACACGTCCACCACTATTGCATCTTGATGATTCATCAATTGGACGGCGTGGGAGCAATTAACCCCCTGAACACCATGAGCGACTTGCATAATCGTTCCACCAAACAACATTGCCAGGATAATGGCCAGGGCAGCGAACAAATACCAATTTTTAATAATAAAATCGATGTAATCCATAATAGGATAATGGTTAAAATAAAGTATCGGGGGGTTAGTCTGTCGGGATAGCAGTATACCCTTGCTTTACGCCACTTACGTATTCAACAACACAAAAAAGGCAGGAACAAAAATTCTAACCTGATACTAGTGCCCCATACTGCAAAATGCCTCACGCAAAGAACCAATCAAGGCAACAATACGCGGATCGTTGATACTATAAAACACCTTATTGGCGTCTTTCCTTGCCTGCAAAATACCTTTATCGCGCAAAATGGACAAGTGTTGCGAAATATTGCTTTGTGAGGTACCAACCTGCTCCACGATATCCTGAACGCTGACCTCCTTGGCCGGCCCGAGAATACACAGGATCTTCAACCTTAGCGGATGGGCCATGGCTTTCATGGACCGGGCCGCATTATTTATATCGCTCTCATTGCTAATCAAAAGATCAGCCATATCCTCAACCATTGCATTCATATTCTGCGGCCCCATTGGTTATAATTACCTCGAATCGCTAGTTGACCAGAATCTCCGGTAAAATTTATGGATAGGCTTATCCCTTACTGCCTTTATAATTGAAACATTATACAATTATAAACGAATTGATAAAGTCCTTATTAACCGCCGTATTACCAATAACTACAGAGTCTTAATCTGAATGTCATTTACTCCTAAGCCCTTGCTTTTACTCATTTTTGATGGCTGGGGCTACCGCGAAGACCCCGAATACAATGCCATTGCCAAGGCAAAAATCCCTAATTGGGACCGGATTTGGCAAACCTACCCACATACCCTGATTCAGGCATCAGAGGCCGCTGTCGGCCTGCCTGCCCGGCAAATGGGCAATTCTGAGGTCGGGCATTTGAATCTAGGTTCTGGCCGGGTGGTCTATCAGGAATATACCCGAATCAACCGGGCCATTAGCTCAGGCGATTTTTTTACCAATAAGACTCTCACCAGTGCCGTGGATCACGCCATTGAGAATGGCAAGGCGGTGCATATTCTTGGCCTCCTGTCTCCCGGGGGTGTACACAGCCATGAAGACCACATCCAGGCCATGGCAGAGTTGGCAGTCAAACGAGGGGCGCCAAAGGTCTACCTGCATGCCTTTTTGGATGGCCGGGATACCCCGCCCCAGAGTGCGGCCGCATCCATTCAAATGATGGAAGAAAAATTCAAATCGTTGGGCAATGGCAGGTTTGCTTCGCTGATTGGCAGGCATTACGCCATGGATCGAGACCATCGCTGGCCGCGCATTCAGTCCGCCTATAATCTGACCGCCCTCGGTAAAGCGGAATTTCAGACAGAATCAGCAATGGATGCGTTAAATATGGCCTATGAACGAGGCGAGACGGATGAATTTGTCAAAGCAACTCTCATTGTTCCGAAAAATTCAAAAGCGGTGCATATTCGTGATGGCGATGTGCTGATTTTTATGAATTTCCGCTCAGACAGGGCGCGCCAAATTACCCGCCCCTACATCGAACCGGATTTTGATGCCTTTGACCGCGAGAAATTTCCCCGTCTGGGCGCGTTTGTTAGTCTGACAGAATACAATTCGGAATTTCATGTGCCTGTCGCCTTCCCTCCCGAACGACTAAGGAATGTATTAGGTGAGTATTTATCCAATCTCGGCAAACGACAATTGCGAATTGCCGAAACAGAGAAATATGCTCATGTCACTTTTTTCTTTAATGGCGGACAGGAAACACCCTTTTATGGAGAAGACCGGAAATTAATTCCCTCACCCACTGACATTGCCACATATAATCTTAAACCGGCCATGAATGCGCCGATGTTAACAGATGAGCTTGTGGCGGCCATAGAAAGCGGAGAGTACGACGCCATTATCTGCAACTTTGCCAATCCCGATATGGTTGGCCATACCGGCGACTTTGACGCAACTGTATCGGCAATCGAAATACTTGATACATGTCTAAAGAAGATTGAAGATGCCCTGAAAAAAGCCGGAGGAGAGATGCTGATCACGGCGGATCATGGTAATGCCGAAATGATGTTTGATATTGAAACTGGACAAGCCCATACCGCCCATACCACCAATCCTGTTCCATTTATCTATGTTGGCAGATCAGCGTCGATGGTTGACCGCGGATCCTTGGAAGATGTTGCTCCTACAATATTGTATTTAATGGGCCTTGACATCCCCCCTGAAATGACCGGACGCCATTTGGTAAACCTGGAAGCCAGAATTTCCTAGCATCTGTTATGACGGGTTCTTGTTTAAGTAATAAGCGGCTTGAGGTAAACGATATAACCAAGATTTGATGATTGTCTCCATCTTTCAGTCATTTACACCGTGTCAATTTGGCAAATACCGTTTTACTTCTGGAGACCTGGACTTAAAATAAGGCTTTCTTAAGCATATCCGGGTAGGTAACCTTGTATAGATCAACAGTTCGCTAATGAATCTATATTTTGTCAACTTACAATAATCAAGCTACCGTTCACTTAACTCACTCCAGGGTATTCAGTCTACTATACTGTCTGGCGCTTCTGGCATTCCCGATAACAGGCCAAGGTAATACTGACAGCGCGCTTACCGAAAAACAACTGAATAAACTTCGGCAAGAAATTAGATCAGTACAACAAGACCTTGATAAAACAAGAAGTCGACGAGATATTGAGCAAACTAAACTCAAAGATACTGAAAAAACCATTGGCGAAATTCTGACGGAAATACGTAATGTTAACCAAACAGCAAAACAGGAAAACCAAAAGTTATCCGATTTGAGAAAAAAGGAGAAAAAACTAAACCATGAACTAAAACAGCAGTCCGATACCCTGGATGCCCAGATTCGTACGGCTTACACCATGGGTCGTCAGGAATACCTTAAGATATTGCTAAATCAGCAACACCCTGCTGACGTTAGCCGTGCGCTGACATATCTCCGGTATTTAAACCAGGCGCGCAACGAACGCATAGAAGCGGTCAAAGGAACACTGAACAAACTTGGGGCTGTGCGCCAAAACATCTCGGAAAAAACACAGGCACTGGAAGCCTTGCGAGCGGAAAGAACCTCACGCAAACGCGACCTGGATGAAGCATTAAAAAAACACCAATGGGTTCTGGCGGAGCTCAACCAGGACGTCAAAGATAAGTCGGAGAAACTTTCCCAACTTAAGAAAAATGAGGCCCAATTAGAATCATTGCTCAGCCGCTTGCAGGGCCTGGTACAAGTACCGGAAATAGAGAGCCTAGAAGGCCGGTTTGGCCGACAAAAAGGCAGACTGAGGTTACCGATCAGCGGCAAGATCAGCGCCCACTACGGTAGCCCTAAAAACCTGGGAAACCTCAGATGGAAAGGCCTATTTCTAGCCAATAAAACAGGCACCGAGGTCAAATCGATTTTTCGGGGCAGGGTGGCTTACGCTGACTGGCTACGCGGTTTTGGGCTACTATTGATTATTGATCACGGTGATGGTTTTATGAGCCTTTACGGCCACAATCAGAGCCTGTACAAAGAGATCGGTGACTGGGTGGAAACTGGCCATACTGTAGCCAGTAGCGGCAATACCGGCAGCCCTCCACAACCCGGACTTTATTTTGAAATCAGACAAAACGGTCAACCACGCGACCCCCTGGACTGGTGTAAGCGGCGCTGACGGCAAATTGTATTGGAGAGATACGGAATGAAGCATGCAACACGTTACACCCTTATTTTATTGTTAGGCGTATTTATTGGTGTCGGCATTACCATTGAGCGCGCCGTCCTAGCAAAGCGCGATGCCGAAGAGAATACTGCTTCTCCGCTTCCGCTAAAAGAGTTGCGTACCTTCACTGAAGTCTATAATCGGATCAAAACGGACTACGTCGAACAGATTGAAGACAAAAAATTAATTGAAGACGCCGTACACGGCATGTTGTCCAGGCTTGATCCACACTCGTCTTACCTGGATGAACAAAGCTTCAGTGAGATGCGTATTGGTACCGAAGGCCAATTTGGTGGACTAGGTATTGAAGTCACTATGGAAGATGGTTTTGTTAAAGTTGTCTCTCCTATTGAAGACACACCGGCATCCAAAGCAGGTTTAAAGGCCGGTGACTTGATAATTCGTATTAATAGTGAACCGGTAAAAGGAATGACCCTGAATGATGCCGTGAAAATGATGCGGGGCAAACCGGGAACCACAATTGATCTTACAGTGGTCAGAGAAGGCGGCGATAAACCTCTGGAATTCACTCTGACAAGAGCAATCATAAAAATAAAGAGTGTAAAAAGCCGAATGCTTGAACCTGGTTATGGTTATGTTCGAGTTACCCAGTTCCAGGCCAATTCAGCAAAAAATATGAACGCAGCAATAAGAAGTCTGGCCGCAGAAAACAAGGGTAAACTCAAAGGCCTGATTCTGGACTTGCGCAACAATCCCGGCGGTGTACTACCCGCCGCAGTTTCCATCAGTGATGCATTTTTGACAAGCGGGTTAATTGTTTACACAGAAGGAAGGGCCTCGGATTCCAAACTGAAATATACCGCAACGCCCTCCGATATTCTGGATGGCGCGCCTATGGTTGTATTGGTAAATGGCGGATCCGCTTCAGCCTCTGAGATTGTCGCAGGTGCGCTCCAGGACCATAAGCGAGCCATCATTGTCGGCACCAAGACTTTTGGGAAAGGATCGGTCCAGACTATACTGCCCATGAGCGGGGGTACTGCCCTGAAGCTGACAACAGCTCGCTACTATACACCCAGCGGTCGCTCTATTCAGGCCAAAGGCATAGTGCCTGATATCATCACTGAAGAAGCTAAGATTACGTTAGCCGAGAATGGCAAGCGTCTTACCGAAGCAGATTTAAGTGGCCATTTAATCAACGACAAAAGCAAGGATGAGAAGGAAAAATCGGCTGAAGATGATTTGTCAACACTCTCACCCGCAGATGATTACCAATTGTTTGAGTCTCTCAATATTCTCAAAGGGATTAATGTATTTAACACCAAAAAGTAGTTAGGTGCGTTTTTCGAAATTTGCTTTGGCGTGTCTTTCTGCGCTGGTATTGTTACCGGTATTGGCGCAGACTGAAACCCAGCGGCAGAGCTATGTTTCGATCATTATTGATGATTTGGGATATAGTAAGGAAGATGGCAGGCATGTTACTGCTCTGCCTGGTCCCGTTGCATGCTCTATTCTTCCACACACACCCTATGCACGGGATATCGCCGAATTGGCCAGGAAAAACAAAAAGGAGGTTCTCCTGCACCTGCCAATGGAATCCACCCAAACTGACAAATATCCGGGTCCTGGAAAACTGGACAGCACTATGTCCGACCTGGAAATTGCCATTACCATTGACCGCAACCTGGAGTCCGTGCCCTTTGCCGCGGGCATTAATAATCACATGGGAAGCCGATTAACCCAAGTGAAAGAACAAATGGATGCGGTTATGGCGACTCTCAAAGCAAAAAAGACATTAATGTTTATAGATTCTTTGACAAGCACTAATAGTCTGGCAGCGGAAAGTGCGCGGGATATCGGCTTACCTTACTTGGTTCGCGATATTTTCCTCGACAATGTAGCGAAAGAATCTGAAATTAATAGTCAAATTGACCGGCTTATCCAGCTTTCCAGAAAGAGAGGGTACGCGCTTGCCATTGGGCATCCTTACCCGGAAACAATGGCTGTATTAAAGAACCGTCTTCCCAGGCTGGGAAGACAGAATGTAAAATTAATCTCCCTGGCAGCTATGCTGGAACTCAGTCAACAGGAGGTGCCATGACCCAAGTCCTAGTCCCTCTGGCGGAAGGTTTTGAAGAACTTGAAGCCGTCACAATTATTGATTTACTGCGCCGCGCATCAATTCATGTCACCGTAGCCGGACTCAATGCTGGGCCAATCACAGCTAGCAGAAAAACAGTGCTTGTTCCGGACTGTACGCTGGATGAGGCGCTTAAATATACCTATGAGATGGTGGTATTGCCCGGAGGACAACCCGGTGCCACCAATTTGGAAAAAGATCCCCGGATAGCCAATCTGCTAAACGATATGGCTGGTAAGCATGCTTATATTGCAGCGATATGTGCTGCGCCCAAAGTGCTTGCAGTCGCCGGTTTGCTTAAAGGAAAAAATGTCACCTGCTATCCGGGCACTCTTAATACGAAACAATTTCCAGATATCAACCTAAAAAATTATAGCGTAGTGGTTGACAACAAAATAGTCACCTCAAGAGGACCGGGAACCGCTATGGATTTCGCATTACAACTCATTGAGCTATTATCAGGAAAAGAAAAACGCCAACAGGTGGAAAGCGGTTTGGCGAGATAATCCAGTAACGAAGATCAGGCGCTCATATATATGGCTAAAAATAAAATTCAGATCCGACCACTCAAACCCGATGATGTCGATGATATTATGCGTTTACATAAAGAGCTGGGTTGGAATCCTGCGTTCAAAGCAGACGGGAGCACTCTCAGACAGAGATTAAAATCACTTATCACCGAAGATAACGCTCTGTTGCTTGTCGCAGAACTGAATAACAGAGTGGTGGGCTACGTACACGGGGAAACGGCGACCTATCTGCTTTTTGCCGGAAGAGAAATGTTTGTTTCCGAAGTCTTCGTGGTGGAAGAAGCCCGCAGCCAAGGGGTCGGAAAAATGCTTATGACCGCAATTGAATCCGAGGCAATCAATCAGAAATGTTTTCGCATTACAGTCATGAACGGGCGCGAACGCGAATCATACAAACGGGGTTTCTATCCTTCCCTGGGTTACCAGGAACGCGGGCAAACTGCTGTATTCAGTAAGAGAATTGATTGGGGTTAATCGACAAACCGGACTACCGGAAATCGTAACGGGTACCGAAAAACAATTTGCTCCGATCGTAACGCCAGTCCATCTCTACGTCACTCAGGGAATAATTGGCTTCAGCCTTCAGGCTCCAGTTATCCTGCACCTGCCAGCTCCATCCCGCAGATAGCTTTGAGTAAAAATTTTCGTCAACCCCCTCCCAGTTGAGGGTGTCATCAAAAATATAATTGCTCTTCTGCAACCTGAAGGAAAGATAAGGGGTATGTTTGTCTGCGACAGTAATCTGGCCACCGATACTGAAACCGTAGTATTTCCTGGCAAACTGGTGCTCATTTTCTGGATTGGTCAGCTCATCACCGAAAAAGAAGCTACCGCTAATGCTTG
Source organism: Gammaproteobacteria bacterium (assembly GCA_029880755.1). Taxonomy (GTDB): domain Bacteria; phylum Pseudomonadota; class Gammaproteobacteria; order Acidiferrobacterales; family SZUA-150; genus JAOUNW01. The sequence continues at coordinate 5,482 of JAOUNW010000025.1, read as the reverse complement.
GCTGACTACCACCGTTAAGCCGGGTTGTCCAAGATACAGCTGCCATAGTGCTAGTGGTCTCGCCCAGTTCCAGATCGCTATTTTCGTAATAAAAATTTTCACCCATATGGGCAGACAAAGAAAAACTGTGTTCTGCATTCAAGCGATGCTGCCATTCCACGCCCCACGCCTGAAACTGATCCTCGTTTTTCAAGTGATCACCTTTCTGCTGACGATAGAGCGGCACTATCAGAGTATTGTTATCTCCGGCCACTTTCAGCAGGCTGTAATGGTGGTGAGCTGCACTTCCGGCAGCCGATGGCATTACCAGGCTCTCCAGATTATCCTGGCTGACCCCGGTAAAATCGGGAGCTAATGACTGGAAGTTGTTTAGCCCAAAAGTGCTGTATTGCCCCTGCCCAAAACCCAACTCTGCCGCAGACTCATGAACGGTCCAGATATTATCGGCCCATGACCCACCCGGGGCCAATGTTAAAGCTGAGCTTATCAGTAGGATATAGCGCACCCGACTCTCTCACCCCTGTCATTGATTTAAAATGATCATACCATTACTTGGTATATAAAAAAGGGGCTGCTTCGTCGGTCAATCCGGTAATTTTATCCATTAATCCCTTAATCCGGCCCACAACATTAAACAACCACCTACACTTGCACAGGATATCCCTGCACCTAACAACCATAAATTAATATTAGACCCTTGAGCGGCCAAACCCAACAGTATTGCCGATACAATCGCAAGACTTCCCCCGACTACCGCCAGATATAATCTTTTTTGGCTGTTCTGCAGACTTTTTTCCAGGCGGGAGACATCCTGTGACTGCCAACGCTGGATATATTCACCATTTTGCTGCCGCTGCAGCAATTCATGCAAAATTCCAGGAAACTCCGGCATGATTTGCCACCACTTCGGCAGCTCCCGTCGCAATGTCTTTATTAATGCTCGGGGACCCATTTGTTCACGCATCCAACGTTCCAGATAGGGTTTGGCTGTCACCCACAAGTCCAGATCCGGATACAAACGCCGACCTAAACCCTCTATCTGAAATAGTGTTTTTTGCAATAACACCAATTGTGGCTGAATTTCCATATTGAAGCGTCTGGCTGTCTGAAAAAGGTGCATTAATAACCGTCCAAATGAAATATCCTTTATGGGCTTGGCAAAAATAGGTTCGCACACAGCTCGTATAGCGGATTCAAACTCTTCCGGCCGTGTCTCAGGCGGTACCCAACCTGCACGCAAGTGGGCATCCGCCACCGCCCGGTAATCACGGTTGAAAAAAGCAACAAAATTCTGGGCAAGGTAACGCTTATCCCTATCACCCAGCGAACCCATAATGCCAAAATCCACGGCCTGGTACTGCCCATCCGGCGAAACAAAGATATTACCGGGATGCATATCGGCATGAAAAAATCCGTCTCGAAACGCCTGGGTAAAAAAAATCTCCACGCCATTATGAGCTAACCGGCGCATATCGATCCCCGCTTGCTTCAGGGCATCTATATCGCTAATGGGAATCCCGTGAATGCGTTCCATCACCATGACGTTGCGGCGAGTATGATCCCAATAGACCTTGGCCACATATAACATATCGGAGCCATTAAAATTCGCCCGCAACTGGCTGGCGTTGGCGGACTCCTGCATCAAATCCAGCTCTTGATGCAAGGTGTTGTTAAATTCGTCTACCACCTCCACCAGTCGTAGGCGCCTGGCCTCCGACCAGTAACGCATCGCCAATCTCGCGAGCGTATAAAGGAGATTCAAATCCCGCTCAATCACTTCCTCAATACCGGGTCGCAGCACCTTAACCGCTACTTCCGTTCCGTCATGCAGTTCTGCAAAATGCACCTGGGCAACCGACGCCGAAGCTACCGGGGTTTTATCAAAATTTCTGAAGTGGCTCTCTAGTGACTCCCCATAACTGCGTTCAATGATGGCTACCGCTTCATCTCCGGAAAAAGGTGGCACCTGGTCCTGTAATTTTTTTAGTTCTTCGGCAATATCTTCGGGCAGCAGATCAGGGCGAGTGGACATCATCTGACCGAACTTGACGAATATGGGGCCCAATTCCTCCAGGGCCTCGCGTAACCTTGTTCCGCGGGGAATATTATTTTTTTTCCACCAACGCCAGGGCGCCGCCCTTAGCAGGATTCGATAGGGCCGGAAAAGATGAATTGCCTCAATAAATTCATCAAGATCATGTTTGACAAAAACACGGTGAATACGCAACAACCAGGCAAATTGATTTAACGATAACATCTAGCTGTCAGCATGAAGACGTTGCAGGCGACTCGCCAGACGGTCAATATCCGCGCGCAGCTTGTCTACGCCATGCATAAATCGATCGACTTCTTCCTTTGGCGGAACCAGCCGCGACTCCTCTACCACAAACTCCGCAAAATCCTGCTGCACGGTGTGCAATGCCTGGGCACGCCATGCCTTGAATTCCCTGACAAACCGCCCCAGTTTATGCGCCGCAATGTCGCCCAAATAGCGCGATGTTTGCTCTTCCCAGTCAACGTTCAATTGGTCAAGAATTTGTTTAAACTTGTGGCCCAGTTCAAGGTCGCCCCGAATCTGCATATCCGCTTGCCCAACCAGGCCGGTCATGGCATCGCCAAATAACATGCTGGTAAAAACCGGGATATTTCCTTGAATAGTGACATCAGGTGCAGCAGCCACGCCCAATCTCAAACGCATGCCCCCTTCAAATGGCAGCACATAGAGTGATAACGGTTCGCCTTCTGGTAGTGCCAGCTTCAGGCATACGGTCTTGCCGTCCAAGCTTCCCAAACGAATCAGCGCATCCCTGTCCAGACGCAATACCCGATTTATCGCGTCCTCCGCCAACGCAATCGCAAGGTCTGAAATCATCGTGGCCGACCTGCCTTGGTGTCCAATTTGTAACCTTTGTGTAACGCAACGATACCGCCGCTCAGGTTAAAATAATGCACACGCTCAAAACCAGCACGCTCCATCATCGCCTTTAATGTTTCCTGATCCGGGTGTTTGCGGATGGATTCAGCCAGATAACGATAACTTTCCTCATCATTGGCAACCATACGCCCCATCACCGGCAATATTTTAAAGGAGTAAAGATCATAAATCTTGTCAAGGCCTGGAATCGTAGGTTTGGAAAACTCCAGAATAAGTAATCTTCCTCCAGGTTTCAAAACAGAAAAGGCTGACTCCAGCGCTTTTTCTTTGCGGGTCATATTGCGCAAGCCAAAGGCGATAGTTACACAATCGAAGCTGTTTTCCTTAAATGGCAGAGCCTCAGCATCGGCTTGTATGCAAGGTATTTGTTCCGCTACTCCCCGGTCAATGAGGCGATCACGCCCGGTTTCCAGCATTGAGGCGTTAATATCCGTCATCATAACAGTGCCGCCCGGCATGACCCGCTCCAGCATCAAGGCAGCAATATCGCCTGTGCCGCCCGCAACATCCAGAACACTCTGTCCCTGCCTTACATCGCTTTGTTCCAGCGCAAAACGCTTCCATAAACGATGCACACCCATAGACATCAGATCGTTCATGAGATCATATTTGCCTGCGACAGAATGGAACACGCCCGCAACCAGACCGGCTTTTTCTGATTCCGGTACCTCTTTAAATCCGAAATGTGTTGTCGGATGCTCGTTGTTATTTGGTGAAGTGGACTTCATAAACTAGGCGTTTTGCTCCTTGCGCTGATATCCTGCCTGCTGTAAACGCTCAAGATAATTGGCCCAATACTTCTCCTTGTTAGCGCCCAGGTCATACAGGGTTTCCCAGGAATATATTCCCGAGTTATGGCCATCATCAAAATGAAAGGCAACGGCGTACGTGCCTACGGGCTCAATGTTGGTGATGGAGACGTTTTCCTTGCCTGTCTGCAACACCTCCTGCCCTGGCCCATGCCCCCTAACCTCCGCCGAAGGTGAATGAGTACGCAGGTATTCACAAGACAGCTCAAAGCGGCTACCGTCATCGAAACTGATTTCCAGTATGCGACTCTTTTGATGCAGCTTGATATCAGTTGGCTTAATCTTTTTCATCATTAAATCCTCATGCCCAAGAATTCCATAAAAGGAGCCGAAGTATAGCGGCTCGCCTTCAACAACATGCATTAGAATAGTTCCAGGAATTCTATGGGATATAGCGAATCATAACGGGTTCTGGGGTCTGGAAAAACCAGATATTTCTATCCTGCCTCCAGCGCGAACATGTTAGCGGGGAGCGTCTAACCAGCCAGCAACTCGCTCTGCGAAATAGGTCAGAATACCGTCTGCTCCTGCACGCTTCATGGCCAATAAGGACTCCATAATCACCGCTTTCTCATCAAGCCATCCATTTTGGGCAGCCGCCATCAGCATGGCATACTCACCACTGACCTGATAAACAAAAGTCGGAGCGCCGAACTGTTGCTTGACCCGGTGAACGATATCCAAATAGGGCAGGCCCGGTTTTACCATAACCATGTCTGCACCCTCATCCAGGTCCATCCCTGTTTCCCACAACGCCTCGTCGGTATTGGCTGGGTCCATTTGATAACTGTATTTATTGCCTCCTGCAAGATTTTGCGCGGACCCCACTGCATCACGAAAAGGTCCGTAAAAACTGGAGGCATATTTAGCGGAGTAAGCCAGGATACGCACATGGACATGCCCGGCCTGCTCCAGCGCGTGGCGAATAGCACCAATGCGGCCATCCATCATGTCCGACGGTGCTACAATGTCGGCGCCGGCGTCGGCATGAGAAAGCGCCTGCTTCACCAACACCTCCACGGTTTCATCGTTAAGCACATAACCGCTTTCATCAATCAGCCCGTCCTGTCCGTGAGAGGTAAAGGGATCCAGGGCCACATCAGTGATAACACCCAGTTCCGGCACTTCTGACTTCAGGGCACGAATTGCCCGTTGCGCCAATCCGTCTTTATTAAATGCCTCTTGCGCCTTATCTGATTTTTTTTCCTGACCAACCACCGGAAATAACGCTATCGCGGGAACACCCAATTCAACCAATCGGCGGGCCTGTTGACAGAGCAGATCGATGCTAATTCGATGAACACCAGGCATCGAGGCAACCGGTTGCGCTTCCTGACTGCCCTCGACCACAAAAACTGGCTGAATCAGATCAGAAACATCCAGTCGACTCTCCCTCATCAGGCGACGGGAAAAATCATCCCGGCGCATGCGACGCATCCGAATTACCGGAAACCGTCCCGACCCAGTGTAAATTTGACTCATAATTATGCCCGCCTTGCTCTAAGCCCTGGTTAACCATGGTTTAATACATAGTGGACAAACGGTACCACGACGGTCCTTTTCAGAAAACTGTCACACACAAAAAAGCCCGGGGTCTCCAGGCTTTTTTGCTACAAACTATCTTTTTTTCTTCTTGGCTGCCTTCTTTGCAGTTTTCTTGGCCGCCTTTTTCTTCACGGCTTTCTTCTTGGCTGCCTTCTTTGCAGTTTTCTTGGCCGCCTTTTTCTTCACGGCTTTC
>JAOUNW010000177.1 GCA_029880755.1 Gammaproteobacteria bacterium | reverse complement strand
TTTGTCGCCAACAATGCTGTACTCGTCCAGACGAGCCCGCTTGTTCTGGAGCTCGATAACCTGCGCCTTAATCATGCGCAAATCATCCATTTCCACGGGGTGACGTTCCTGCAACGGAGCCCATTTAGAACCAGAGGCTTTCACCTTATCGACGATATACTGCATCGCTTTTTCGTCGCTCAGGTTCTGTACTTCCGGGGTATCCATCAGCGCAATGTACTCTTCATATATCGCCGCAGTGGGACGTTGACCCCACAGCGGAAAAGTAATCAAGAACGCGGTAATGATGGTCAACACCAGCAGGCTAAGAACAGGCTGCGGCAGCCGGTTGTTATCTTCTGTGATACCACCAAGACTTTCTGCTTCCCATAACTCTACGGCCTTCTGGTTCTGGTCCTCAGAGGTCAGGGTGTGTAAAGGGTTATCTAGTTTCCAAGCCATTTTTCACACCTCTCCTATTTCAGATTCAGTACAAAGTCGATCAACGCACGAGCTTCGCTGTCTTTGGCGGGCTCTGGTACTTCAGGTGGGTAAATACGTTTACCCGCCGCATATTGATCATATGAGTCATACCATTCGCTGAAGTTGATCTTACGGCCATTCGCATCGACATCACCCCAGAGATAATCATAACGGGGCATGATGGAATGGGGCTGCACCAAACGGGGATTGAAAAAGTGCAAGGTCATCCATTCTCTGGACGAGTTGCGTGATCCCACATGAGTCAAGTCAGGCGCTTTACGATCGGAACCGAAAGCTGTCGGGTTCTCGCCATTGAAGTCGCCCAACATCGGAGGCGCACCGAAGTACTGCCAGTCCTGGGTTTCTTCAGGCAGCAAGGTGTGACACCACCAGCAACCTTCACGCACGAACATGATTTTACCTTTACCGACATGGAAGCGGTCAGCTTCGGAGACTTTCGCCAAGGTGGCCGAAGGCATCCAACCACGGGTAGCCGTGGCATTTTCGATATAAGGCACCATTTCGCCGTTCTGCTCAACTTCGCGCACGATAAACACTGCGCCCGTTGCGTTATTGGCTTCACCGATCTTGCCCTTGGTGTTGCTCAACTCGCTCGGACCTTTACCCAGAATGCGCGGATGGGTTAAGCCATTGGGGAAAGGCACGCCGGCGTCATAGACATAGGCGTTGGTTGCCTCAATAGGCTGACCGGACTTGGGATCGGATTTCAATACCACGCTCACGGGCTTGTTAACACCCGTCAACAGTGGATCTTCATATCCGAAACCACCCATACGGCCGAAACTCAGCTGCCGATGCAGGCCGGTAGCGGTTACCGATACATTGGCAATGTCGACCGCCGGCATGTACAGGGTTATGAACATCGAGGTGCCAAAGGCAATCCCGAACATTCGTGCTCCAATTTTATACTCTCTAAAAGCCATGGAATACTCCTCCCTATCTTAATCTTCTGGTTTTTATCTTTCGTAGGCCAACTCGTGGGGCAAACGACCGGCGGGTATCGCAGTACCGACGCGGGCAGTCATCCACATGTTGTATAACCATACACAGTTGCCGAGGAATACCATGGTGCCACCAACCCAACGGGCGATCATGTAGGGATGCTCAGCAATAACTACGTCGATATAAGGAACTTCGTAGATTTTGCCTGCGCCCTGAATCAGACCCGCGATGGTCATGGAAATCCAGTAGGTGGTAAAACCAATCAGCAACATCCAGAAATGGAAGTTAGCCAATGCCAGGGAGTAAAGCTTACGGCGCATCAGAGTCTGCAAACCGTAGTAAACAGCAGCCGCTTCAAGGAAGGTAGAGAATCCGAGCAAAGCCAGATGGGCGTGAGCCACGATCCAGCCGGTACCATGGATGTACCAGTTGATCGCACGGGTTTGCTGGAAACCACCTTGCATGTTCAACGGAATCGCCATCAGTACACCGGAAATGGTGAACTTGATTTCAACGTTTTCCACGAACATTTTCCATTTACCGGTCATGGTGAGCAGTAAGTTGGAAACGAACGCGATGGCGGGAACCAGGATCAACACGCCTTCCACAGAAGCGAAAGACTTCAACCACTCAGGCAGCGGCGCGGACATCAGGTGATGCGCAGCTGGCGTGGAGTAGAACACCACAACGGACCAGAAGTGCAAATGGCCGATACGGTGAGAGTACAGAGGATTACCGGTAACCTTGGGTACGATGTAGTAAGAAATCGCAGCCGCAACAGGGGTAATCCACAGACCCAGTACGTTATGAGCAAACCACCAGGTCAAGTAAGCTTCAGTCAAGCCGGTCAGAGAAAAGAATTCCGGAGAGTTACCTACCAGGAATACGATCATGACCATGAAAGTCGCCGCACCGAAGAACCAGTTAGTGGTGTAAATACCCTGGGTACGACGAGTTTTGATCGTCATCCATACGTTCAGGCCCAGCGGAAACAATACGCCGAAAATTACCACCAGGTCGATAAACCAGGGTAAGTCGGAATATTCACGGCCGGAGGTAACACCCATCCACAACAGGAACAGGCCCAGCGCCAGACCTATGTTCCAGAGGAAGCAGTTCCACACGCCCATTTTCTCGGACCACAGCTTGGTGTTACCCAGCGCCGGGGTGATGTACATCATCGCCATGGCGAACGCCATGGAAATCCAGCCCAGAATTACCGCCAGTACGTGCACTTGGCGCATATGGCCGAAAGACAGCATTTCGATACCGTAAACGAAATCCGGGAACGCCAGCTTAGCGGCATTAAACGAACCTAAACCGGTACCTACAATAAACCACATTATCGATGAAAAGCCGAAGAATATCGCTGCCGAACCGGCTGGGATATCTTCATTTTTCGCGAAAAGATATTTAAACATTAATATCGCCTCCCCATTTTATTTTGATTCTTAAATCAGTCCTTATTACGGGGCATCAAAAGATACCAACCGAACCACATACTAGCCGCTGCTAATAAAATTCCCATAATTCCTGCAAAAGTTGCCATTTTTCTCTCCCAAAATTTTATCTATGAAAAATGTTATTTCCTGTAGACCTTTTCTAAAACAGCCTCTCAACCTTCCAATTGAGCGTGCTTTTTCATCGCCAGGAACAGAATCAGGAAAAATATGATGCCGAAAATAATCATCGACCAGTCGATAAAACCGGTAAAAGTGGTCATGTTGTAGGCGTCACCGAACCAACCGCCCCAATCGTCAAACTTGCCACGACCCAAGAAACACATCAGAGCAGCACCGAATACACTACCGTTACCCATCCCAGTAAGCATTCCGGCGACAAAACACAGTATTATAGGATTCTTCATCCCCTCGCCTCCTCAATTTGTCTTTAAAATTATACCTGGTTTGATTTTACAACCGCCGATACCATCCGTTGGTTACCGCTGTTGCTCTTATTGTGCGATGTTAATTTTTCTATCATGCCCCGCAAATTTTCTGGGGCCCCAGATGGATCGAAATGCTGTCATATCAGCAAGGTGCGGGTCAAGTATTTTTATGTTTTTTCTTTGAAAAACCAGTGATTTTGCTCGGCTACTCGGGAAATATTCTGGCCAAAATAATCGCAACTTTTTCGGGCTTGACGATTTAGAAATGTTATATTTTCTGCACTAAACAAAAGAAATGCGAGTTGCGCTCATGAAAGAAATCCTAATTTACCTGTCCGTCGCCTTTTCCGGTCTTTTTATTCTGGGATATTCGGTACACATGCTTATCGGTGGA
>JAOUNW010000176.1 GCA_029880755.1 Gammaproteobacteria bacterium | reverse complement strand
TTGGTGGGCCTGCTTTGGCAGAGAAAGAAGGGAAAAAGATAGCGCTTTCTGGCTACGATGTTGTGTCGTATTTTACCAAGAACAGGGCGGAGAAGGGTGATCCAAAATATACCCATGACCATAAAGGGGCTACCTATCAGTTTAGCTCTGACGAACAGAAAAAATTATTTATCAATGATCCGGGGAAATATCTGCCTCAGTACGACGGATACTGTGCCTACGGTGTTACCTTTGGTAAAAAACTGGAAGCCGATCCCGAGGCATGGAAAATTGTAAACGGAAAGCTTTATTTCAATCTTGACAAGGATTTGTTAAAAAAATGGGAAACCAATACGGCGGATTTCATTAAGGAAGGGGACAGTCAATGGACGGTAATCCAGGACATCCCAGCCAGTGAACTGTGATTAAGGGCAGGAGCTTTAATTGCAGGGTTGTGCCAGCATCATTCAGAGAAAAATTAGTGATCTGCATCAAGGAAGTAAGTCTTATTCTGTGATAATTATTGCTCGCACTACAGCATAATGTAGTGCGGGTTCGCATTTCTGTCGTACACTTCAAGCGTAATAAGGTCCAACGAAATGCAAAATAGTCGCGCATCGTCCGCGTTATTAGGCCGTTTGACCAAGGAGGTGAATCATGAGGAATACATTTTTCTCCGGTATTGTTCTAGTTGCCATGATGCTGATAAGCGCTCCGGCTATTGCAGCAAAAAACCCGGCGTTCTGGAAAACCACGGTTACAGGCGACTTTGATACTGTGGTTGCTAATCTTAAGAATGGGCTCGAAACAGGACAGTTTATAATAACTAGCGAAGAAGACCTGGCCAAGGGACTGGAAAATAATCGGCACATGCTTGGTGGTGATTACAAGTGGAACACCATTGGTTTTAAGAATGTTACCTCAATACAGTTCTGCTCAGTGGTGTTCAACCACGAGGTTTTTAATATCGACATGGATCTGTCGATTTTGTGCCCCTTTAAGGTGGTTGCCTATAATATGATTGAGTCACCAACCAAGGTAACAATAATAACCGTCAAGCCGACGTACCTGCTTAGACAAGGTAATTCCAGGGAAAGAAAGATTGGCCTCAAAATAGAACAGCGAATTATCGACGCCATTAACGTGGGTATAAAACTGGAGATGCCCTCGAAGTAAAGTGGGCTGGCTGGTCTTGGCGGTCCGCCTGCTGATGTAGGCGGGTTGACTTCTATGATGGAAAGCGGAGGCTCTTCCGCATCGGTTCATATCGCTGTGTTGAGAAGTTAACATAGCAATTATAAGGGCATTCACATCGAAAAAGCGCCTGACTCACTTTAATATTTAGAGGAGAGTATCGGAGTCCTTGGCCGCGCCAATGGCTGTGGTGACACATCTGCTATATAGGACGGTATTTCAGCGAAGCAGTAGCCCATTTGGGGGGGGTATGAGCAAAAACAGACAAAGTGTCGTTGCTTCAGTGAGCGATGCGGGTAAGGGTAAGTCGAAAAAAAAGCAGCCAGCAGGCGCAGGTCTGAGTTTTTATGATCTTGCGGCTAATGTCCCAGGTGTTGTGTATCAGTTTCAGATCGAACCTGACGGTAAGCGGTCGCTCCCCTATGTAAGCCCTACGGTCTATGACTACCTTGGTCTAAGACCAGAAGAGGTAATGGCGGACGTGGAGAAATGGTTTGCCATTACACATCCGGACGATTTGCCCGCTCTCGAATCCTCCATAAAAGAATCCCTTCACAACATGGCTCAATGGCACTGGCAGGGGCGATTCCTGAAGAACGGCACTGATACCGTATGGTTTCGAGGTTCGTCAAACCCAAGAAAACTGGAGGATGGCTCTGTTCTCTGGAATGGCGTATTTGTCGACGTAACGCAACAGCGCCAAGCGGAAGATAGCCTAAGGCGCAGTCACGAAAAGCTGGAAGATCTGATTAGTAAGCGTACAGAACAACTGCTGGAGAAAACCCGGCAATACCAGATTCTTATTGAAAATGCAGCGGATGGTATTTTTATTCATGACGAGGAAGGCCGGATTGTTGAATGCAACAAACATATTATGGATAGCATGGGTTACTCGGAGCAGGAAATAAAAGGTTTAACCATTTTTGATATTAATCCGAATCTGGATAAAGAAAAAGTGATTATGGCCCTCAGATCCGATATCGCCGGTGAAGAGAGACTGTTTGAGACGCATCACAAGTGCAAGGATGGCACCATTTTTCCGGTAGAGATAAAGCGTGCAGGTTATGAGCGAGACGGCAATCGCTATTTCGTGGCTGTTGTACGGGATGTATCGAAACGGCATGAGATAGAGCAGAAACTGGCGGACCAGGAGGAAAAGTATCGCTCATTATTCGAGCTCTCTGATGATGCCAATATGACCCTGGATCGAGAATCGTTTCTTGATTGTAATCAGGCGACGCTGGACATGTTCGGGTATGCCACAAAAGAAGAGTTTTTGGGTAAACATCCCAGTGAAATTTCCCCCCCATGTCAGCCTGATGGAACCGATTCACGCGCTGCTGCAGATAAGCATATTGCCGATGCCTACAGCAAGCAAAAAGACTTCTTTGAGTGGATGCATCGCAGGGCTAACGGTGAGAACTTTCCGGCAGAGGTATTATTAAAACCCATGAAGCTGGAAGGACGAGAAGTGCTTCAGGCGATCGTGCGCGATATTACTGAACGTAAGCGGGCGGAATTGGCTCTGGTTGAAAGCGAGGCCCGTTTTCGGGAAATGGCGGATCAGGCGCCGGCCCTTATCTGGATGGCGGATACCGAAAACAAGGGTGTCTGGTACAACCGGCGTTGGCTGGACTACACGGGACGGGCAATGGGCCAGGAACTTGGTTTTGGCTGGATTGACGGGATGCATCATGATGACAGGGAACGCTGCGCCAGTTTTTGCCAATCAGCATTTGATCAGAAAGAGCAGTTTGATATGGAATTTCGTTTGCGTAGAGCTGACGGTAGCTACGGTTGGATTGCCGACACCGGTATTCCGCGGTTTGACCGGGACGGTAAATTTATAGGTTATATCGGGTATTGCTGGGACATTACTGATCGAAAGCGGGCTCAGTTTGCTTTATCTGACAGCGAGGCCCGGTTCCGAACATTGTCCATGCATGCGCCCGTTGGAATTTATCTAACTGATGTTGAAGGTAAGTGCGTTTATGTCAATGACAAGTGGCAGGAAATGACAGGATTGAGTGAGCAACAGGCATTTGGCGAGGGTTGGGCAGGTGCGCTGCACCCGGAAGATCGAGAGGCGGTATTCCTGGAGTGGAAGCGATTTGCGAAAGAAAGCGATGAATTTTCCATGGAGTATCGTTTTAGTAAGCCTGATGGCGAAGTAACGTGGGTATCGGGAAAGGCTATTGCCTTACGGGATACCGAGGATAATTTTATTGGATATCTGGGGTCTATTACAGACATTACGGAGCGAAAAGCCGTTGAGGAAAAACTGGTAGCAGCAAAAAGGGAAGCAGATGCCGCCAATAATGCCAAGAGTGAATTTCTTTCACGTATGAGTCATGAGTTACGTACGCCATTGAACGCTATCCTTGGGTTTGGTCAATTATTGCAAATAGACGCCCGTATTTTGAATGAGGAGCAGAGAGTTGCTATTACGCATATTATGGAAGGTGGAAAGCATCTTCTGCACTTGATTAATGAGGTTCTGGATATTGCTGCGGTGGATGCTGGAGAAATAAAGTTGTCTTGTGAG
>JAOUNW010000174.1 GCA_029880755.1 Gammaproteobacteria bacterium | reverse complement strand
CATCCACTTTTGCAACGCGCAATGTAATATGTTGGTTTTCCGCCAGCACGTCTTCCACACCCGCAAGAATATTCTTACCCACAGACTGGTGGCCGAAATAAATCTTTTTCGATGCCAGTTTGTCCCAGGCATCCTGAGGAACACTTTTAAACTTTTCCTGGGTCAGCTTCATCACATCTTTTCCTTTAACACCTGCCGTATTCTGATTGCTTTCGCAGCCCGCAAACAAAGCGGCCAACAAAAACGCCATCGCACTATTTTTTACCAGTTGCTGCATAATCTTCCTCGTAAAAATGAGAACACTCGAAAACACCTGGCGGATTCGCTGACGCTTCATCCGCCCCCCTCTAACCCCCCACTTGTGAGTGGAACCTTTTTCCTCCTCCGGGGAGAAAACCGGGATGAGAGGCGTGGAACGCAATAGCTTTTTCAGAGAGCCAAACGCGCCAGTCTCCCCTCTCCGAGAAAAAACGTGCGTCATTATAACGGCTATAAAACGCCGATTCATCCGGCCCCTGAAAAATGCCAGAATCTGCTCTAAATCAATAACATCTTAGTCGTATTGCGACATCATCAGGTTAACTAACCCCCCGTGGGTAAGCTATAAGTAAGCTATAGTTCTGTAGAAAGACGCCTCCACTGAGATAGACAGCAGATACCGAAGGAGGCGGCCCCTTTGCGGTGTTGAACTGCCGATATTTACAGTATATAAGGAAACTCTAATGTCCAAGAAGCCAAAATCCGCTGAAATTCACCCTGGCCCGGGGTTCCGGGTACAGAAAACCATCACCCGTGTAGCGAAAGAGGTCATTGATCAATTCCGGCAGTTCGAAACCCCGGATATCTCCGATCTCATGAACCGGCTCTACACCATGACCTCCGAGATCCACAATGTGGCCAACGACCTGCCCATCATTGGCCCGGCGGTGACGGTTAAGGTATTTCCGGGCGACAATCTCATGGTGCACAAAGCGCTCGACGTCATTCAACCCGGTGACGTCATTGTGGTAGACACTGGTGGTGTACGCACCAATGCCGTGCTCGGTGACCTGGTATCCAACAAAGCGAAACATCGTGGCGCTGCCGGTTTTATCATCGACGGCTTAATCCGAGACATCCCCGGCGTGAAAGAAGTGGGCATTCCCGTTTATGCCCGCGGCGTCTCCCCCATCGGCCCCCTGCACCGCGGCCCTGGAGAATTAAACTATCCCATCAGTTGCGGCGGCATTGTGGTAAATCCTGGAGACCTCGTCTATGGCGACGACTGCGGCGTGGTCGTGGTGCGGCAGGAATTTGCCGAAGAGATTCTGGCGCGCTGTTACGAACAACAAAAGGCGCTGAGCGATTACGTTGCCAACGTCAAGAAAGGCAAGTTCTCAAACGATTGGGTGGATCAGGTGTTGGAAGAGGCCAGTTGCCGCTTCAGTGTTTAGGGAATGATTACGTGCGAATCCAGGTCACGATATTGGTGAGAGACAAATATCCGGCGCAATAAAAAGGCCATTGCGCCCTACGCGTAAGGACGTAGGGCGGATTAAGCATTAGCGAATCCGCCAAAATGAACATATCCGGAGCAACAGGAAAACCATTGCGCCCTACAACAGGTAGGCAACTGATTTTTTAATAACAAAAAACGCAAAAATAAAGCAATCTGGATGTTAAATATCAACGCACTATTACTTAACCTCGGGCGCTACCATGCATTGGTACAACGCACGCGCACGAAAAAGCTCAGCTTTCTCCAGATCAGAAGAAAATTCTATGCGGACTACTGGTCCGATGCGGCAAAAAAGGTGGGTGCGGACATCCGTGATGTGGGCTCGGATTATTTTCTCATCTCAAAAAACAATCGTTCCGTACTGGTGCAATTCCATCAAGTCAGCATTGATACCTATCTCAATCTAAAGTTGGTCACCAGCAAGACCATGATACAAAAAATCCTGGCCAAGGGCGGCTACCCCATTCCGCGTTTCAAGATTTTTGATATTTCCAGCCTGAACAAGGCGCGCGACTGGATGGCGGAGCAACAAGGCAGCTTTGTTATCAAGCCCTCTCGTGGTTCCGGCGGGCGCGGCATCACTACCGGCATCACCAATGATAAACGCCTGAAGAAGGCAACCGTCGCCGCGGCCGCCTCTCTCAAGAAGGAATCACTGATTATTGAGCAACAGGTGAAGGGTGATTCCTACCGATTGCTCTATCTCAACGGCAAACTCATTGATGTGATTCAGCGCTGCCGGCCCACGGTGGTCGGAAATGGAAAAAGCAGCATCCGCGAACTGATCGCCGACGAAAACCGGCAGCGGCACGAAACCGGCACCAGCCGTTCCTTTAACCCCCTGACCGTCGACCTGGACTGCCTGTTCTACCTGGAAGATCATCATATGAACCTGAACACGGTGCCCAAACAGGGGGAAAAGGCCATGGTCAAAAACGTGGCCAATGAAAACGCCCAGCGGGACAATTTCTCCGTACGCGCCAGGGCCCACCCCTATTACCAGGAACTGGGTAAAAAAATCAGCGAATCCCTGAGCCTGAACCTTATTGGAATTGATATAATGGCGGAAGATATCGCAGCGCCACTGGACACCCAGGGCGGTGTTATCAATGAAATCAACATACCGCCCGGCTTGCACTATCATGAGCTTATCGACAATCAACAGGATAAAGCCGACATCGGCCAGCAGGTACTGGAATTTATTTTTACCAAATCGGCGATCGACCCGACCATACCGTCCGATTTGTGCCCTTTTTAACCTGGCAATGATTTAATACACTTCGTCCTTTAGCGTTATTGGAAGTAATAATTAAAAATGGATAATAAAACACCTGCCTTAATCCTCGGGGGGAGCGCCAACATCCTGGCCATCACGCGCAGCCTGTCACGCCAGGGCGTACCGGTTTACGTTTCCGCCAAGTCGGATTGCGCCGCGTTTCAGTCGCGCTACCCCAAAAAGAGATTCCTGGTGGCCGATGAGAACGACCCTTTGGGCTACTGGGAAGACCTGCTCATTAAAAACAAATCCCTGGCCGGTTGCGTGGTGCTGGCATGCAGCGACGATGGCGTGGAGTTTTTGGCCAAGTACCGCGCAGAACTGGAAAACGACTACATCCTGGACCACTTCAAACCCGAACTCATGCTCAAGATGCTGGACAAACAGGAAACCCTGCGGCTGGCAAAGTCCCTGGACATCCCTGTGCCCAACTTCTGGAATATCGACACTATCGAAGACGTGCACAAAGTGAAGGACGAAATTTTATACCCGGTGATTATCAAGCCCATCAACTCGCATATCTTTCAGCGCCACTACGATGGCAAAAAATATCTTCTGGTGGAAAATTATGAAGAACTGGTTGCGCAGGTAGCTGGAGCACTGGAACACGGTCTGCAAGTTATGCTCACGGAAAAGGTCCCCGGCCCGGACACACTGCTCAGCAGTTACTACACCTACATCGACGACAAAGGCAAAACCTATTTCGGTTACACCAAGCAAATTCTGCGGCGCTATCCCAAGAACATCGGCGGCGCCTCCTATCACATCACCCAACACCACAAGGAAACCGAGGCCCTGGGCAAAAAATTCTTTGAAGGCATCGGCTATGTGGGCCTGGGCAATATTGAATTCAAGCGCGACGAACGCGATGGCAAACTGAAAGTCATCGAATGTAACCCACGCTTCACTGCCGCCCAGCCACTACTGGTCAAAGCAGGCGTGGATA
>JAOUNW010000173.1 GCA_029880755.1 Gammaproteobacteria bacterium | reverse complement strand
TGGAGACCTATCTCAGCCGTATGCCGGAGGGTCAGGACAAGATTTATTACATTACCGCGGATAGTTTTACCGCCGCCAAGAGCAGTCCTCATTTGGAAATATTTCGTAAAAAAGGCATTGAAGTACTGTTGCTTGCCGACCGTGTAGATGAGTGGTTGGTTTCATCGCTGACCGAATTCGATGGCAAGTCATTGGTGTCGGTGACCAAAGGCGAGTTGGATCTGGGTTCGCTGGAAGCTACCGAGGATAAGGCCAGCCAGGAGAAAAGTGCAGAAGAGCTCAAGGGTGTGATCGACCGTATCAAAGAAACCCTGGGTGACCGGGTCAAAGACGTACGCACCACTTTTCGTCTGACATCTTCGCCCGCCTGCCTGGTGAACGACGCCTACGATATGAGTGCAAACCTGGAACGCATACTTAAGGCCGCCGGCCAGCAGGTTGCCAGCGCGAAACCTATTCTAGAGCTTAACCCCGATCACCCGTTGATAAAGCAGCTGAGTATCGAAGCGGACAATCAGCGTTTTACCGATTGGACTCATATTCTGTTTGACCAGGCGCTGCTCAGTGAAGGTGGTCAGCTTGAAGATCCCGCTGCTTTTGTCAGCCGACTGAATCAGATGTTGCTGGATCTAGCCGCACATTAAACCTCAGGTTGTACCAGGCCTGTTACGGGCAATATCCCAGAAAAAAACCGGTGTCTTTGACGCCGGTTTTTTATTTCCCGCCGCCATTCTTCTCAATATCTACCGGTTAATCGGACTGGTAAACCTGTGGATTAGATGTAATCAGCAACTTCCTGATTTCCTTTCGTCCATCTATGTAGTCAATAGCCCGATTCCGGGCAAAACCAGCGTCTGAATATATAGATATAAGTAAACCCTATAGTACCGGTGCAGTTGATGGAGTACAGGGTCTTGGTTTCAATTAAGAATTTTTTCGGAATTCCGATAAAGATCAGGGAACACTATAACTGACATTAATTTCAAAACTCCGGAATAGGTATTAACGTGTACGATATTTTCGTTGGCCGCCAACCCATATATACACCCAATCTGGAAATCTATGGCTATGAATTGTTTTTCCGGGAAAAGGAAATTGGTGAAGCCGATATCGCGGACCATTCTGTGGCGTCATATCAAGTGATGCTCAACAGCCTGCTGGAAATAGGGTTGGAACAATTGGTAGGTAACAACCGCGTATTTTTCAATATCACACCTGAAGTGTTAAGCAGTGAAATTATGGATTCCCTGGACCGCAACCAGGTGGTGTTGGAGTTGGCAGACGGTACGGAGGTCAATGACGAATTGATTACCTTGCTCAATCATGTTGCGTTACGCGGTTTTACTCTGGCGCTGGATAACTATGTGTACTTGAACTCAACACGGCAGCTGATGAATGCCGCCCGTATTGTCAAGATCAACTTCAATTCCATGGATAAGGAAGAGCTGGCTACCCAGGTGAAGATTCTGCGTACCTACGATGTAAAGCTGGTGGCCGAACGCCTGGAAAGCAAACAGCAGTTTGAGTTGGCGCGCTCATTGGGGTTTGACTACTATCAAGGTTATTTCCTTACCTATCCGAATATTCTCAGGGGTAAGCGCCTGCCCACGAATCGGGTTATGGTTCTGCAATTACAGTCTAAATTGGCTGAATCGAAGATCAATATTTGTGAAATCGAAGAACTTATTTCCAAGGATGTTTCCATATCCTATCGCCTGTTACGTTACATACATGAGACGCAGGTATCGCTTTCGGAGCCCATTGAATCAATTCACCGCGCGGTAACAATGGTAGGTTTAGAGCGTATTAAACAATGGGTAAATTTGCTGGCGTTTTCCCGTGTGGATGATAAACCTCATGAGCTTTTAATGACCACGCTGACGCGCGCCAAAATGTGTGAATTGCTGGCGAAGGCGGCGGGTCGGCAGTCTACCGATTCCTATTTTATGGTGGGTCTGTTTTCCCTGGTAGATGAACTTACGGGTTTGCCCATGGATGAGGTGATTAAATCAATGCCGGTGTGTGCAGAAATAAAGCAGGCACTGGTCGAGCATGGCGGTGATATGGGTTCGGCCCTGGAGTGCACTATCGCCTATGAGAACAGTAACTGGGATAAAGTGGTTTACGCTAACCTGGATAACCAGGCGGTAATCGCCAACTACATGGAGGCGATTGAGTGGGCGGGTGATCTGGGCGCGGAACTTATGATAGCTTGATAATAACAGGAAGGTAACATGATGAAAGGCACAGTTCTGGATTTGGGCACCAAGCAGAACCGGCGCACCTTGGACCGGGTCGGCGGTGTTTCTACCGTGATTGGCGCGGGATCGATTTTCAAAGGCGATCTCCATGGCAAGGAAAACTATGTGATCTATGGGCAGGTGGAAGGCACCAGTAAAATAGACGGTGCTGTGGTATTGGAAGAGGAAGGTAAGTGGGTTGGCACGATACAGGGCACATACGTTATTGTTGCCGGGAGTGTGGAAGGGGATGTTATCGCCACGGAAAAGATAGAGTTGGCGCCCACGGCTAAAATTACTGGAAATGTAGTCGCGCCGGTTATCGCGATTGCTGAGGGCGCGGTCATTGAGGGGCAGATGAAAATGGTTGGTGCCAAGGAAGTAACCCATTACGCCGATCAACGAGAAGATGACAAATAAACCGGTGGTAGTGTTCCCGGGTAGCCGGAATATTCCGGGCAAGTCTGAGGAAAATACATGTACCCAGTAAAGTATGCGCTGCAGTATTGCCTGGCCGGTTTGCTGGCAATTACCGCGGGAGCCGGTGTTGCCGCGGACCCGGCCGATAAGAGCAGCGCCGCCGTGGAACCGTTTGCCATGCCATTCTCGTTTCAATTGAACATACTAAATTCAATCGAATACGAAGGTTTGAGCCAGTTTGGCGCTTCCGGCCTCACCGAATATGTAGTAAAACCTGTTGCCGGAATGCAACCGGGAAAATACGAGACATTTGATGAAAGTATTGTGATGGCGGTGAATATCGGCAAAGTTGCGCCGCAATCGCTGGACATGGTGCGTTCTCTGGTGCGTGAACAGATTGAGAAAACAAGCTACAAGATTCAGCCACCGGAACAATCGCAGGCGGGGATTGCGAGCATTTTCTCGTTATTTCGCACCTGGAAAGGAGATGTTACTACAGAACTGCTGGTGGTGGTTTTTGATCGCGAGAAAATGCGAGGCTTGCTCAAAAGTAAGCCGGAAATGCGTGCAATAGATGCGATATTTCAGTCTTCCATTCGTGCCATGGTGAGTCACATGTACCCGGTTACCGCCGTGGATTTTTCCGGGCTGGACAAAGATGGAACCACCCGCGATGCGCTGAAGATTCTCTACGAGAAATCATTTTCCAATTTCATGACGCCCACTTCAAAGGAGTTGGACGCGCCGGCTTGACCGTGTTGCGTTTGCTAGGTCTTGCGCGCCGCGACAATGGCCTCATAGGCAGCCTTAATCTCCTGGGTCTTCTCCGTCGCCAGTTTCATCATTTCCTCGGGTAATCCTCTTGACACCAGTTTGTCGGGATGGTGCTGGCTCATCAGCTTGCGGTAGGCAGTCTTCACTTCCGCGTCGGTGGCGTTTTCTTTAATACCCAGCAAGGTATAGGCATGCACCAAATTGGAATGGCTGGGGGCGCCTGATGGGTCATATTCCCCACGATTGCCGCCAACGTAGTATTCCTGAGCTTGCACCATGGCGATCAGGCGGTCTATGTCCG
>JAOUNW010000172.1 GCA_029880755.1 Gammaproteobacteria bacterium | reverse complement strand
GAGATCAACTGCAAAAAGAATGTTCGCAACGTGCACTTTATTAACTCCGTTTCCGTAACCCACCACACTAATAAGTACTCTTTAGCGTAGCTCGCATTCCATAGAACGTGCTATTCGTCAGTTCAGTGAACAATGCTTGATACAACAACATGAAGCAGGCGCTAAGGCCTATAAAGTACGCCAGGGTGCGTGCAAAGGGGAGTTTTAATATATAGGATGGCGCATGTATTGCTCACGCCAAGAAATATACTTCGCATTCCAGTGCCGTGGTATCATTACCAGATCCCGTAATCTGCACAAAGAAAACCAGCGGCACAAACAGCACTATGTTCTCAATACCATTCATGTGCGCACGATAGGCTCGCTGTGCCCGGTGCGTCTCCAGAGAGTGGACTGGTAAATAGCCGCCACAATCCTATTCGGGAGATTCTTTCTTAAGCGTAAGGTAAAAATAATATTGACGTGTAGGGCACATTCAGCGCTAACCAATATAGCTCAGCAGACATTGTTGTATTCATGATGCTCTATTCTATTATTTTTCACTCTGTTAACACTAATAACAACATCATCTGTTCTGTACAAAACCAATGTGATTCTTGTAGCGAGAAAGAAAGGTTGCATCGCTGCAGCCGTCTCTTCCCCCCCCTTTTTTTTATTCGAAGCTACAAACAGTTCACGAAATAAAATAGGCAGTCCTGGCATGCAGCGCTGTGTCATACATAGCTGCTACACCGCACACATCTACCGGCACCGCCCATTCATCATCATCAAATCCCATCATGCCCAGAGAGGGCGAGCACACCTGAAACTTGACGCCTGATTCCACTGCCAGCTGAATCTGTTCCTCCAGTGAAGACATCTGGCCTTTCATCACATAGTTGAAAAATTTCCTCCCAATACCTGCAAAGGCCATTTGCGATGGCGCCAGGCCCCTGCTGTTGGCAGGCAGCATCAAATTAATCAGCTTCTGCGTGAATTTTTTGCCTTTCAGCTTCCGCCCTTTCTTTATCACGGTACAACCCCAAAACGTGAAGAACATGGTAACTTCCATACCCATTGCTACTGCCCCATTTGCCATAAAAAAGGCTGCTACCGCCTTGTCGAAGTCATTGGCCAACAATATTATCGACACCTTGTTATCCGGCGTTCTTTCTTTAATATCTTTTACCTGATTTTCAAGATACTGTATTCTGGACTCCAGATCCTCAGAAACCGGCAGTTTATTTAGCACTGTAGACATGGCGTTCTCCTTAAGATTATTTTGTAATCGTTGTCTTATATACAAATAAATGATTCATAATATGACTTACTCGTTATCATTTAACTATCACGACAATACGAGCGCAATACTAAACAGTGGTAATATGCCATTATTTGCCATAGAGATTTTTTGTTAGTTTCTCTAACAAACTGGATATTCAATAAAGAAGAGAGCCATGAAAAATAACAACATGCGGGTTCTTAATGTCGTTGAGCTTCTTGAAGGTGCGCAAATTATAGAAAATAAATTATCCGTGGCCCTCATGTATTCTGGTTTACGCATTCCGCAGTACAGAGCACTTAATATTATTGATAACGCAGGAAAGATAACCGTAACAGAATTAAGCAAGGCACTTAACGTAACGAGAGCAACAGCAAGTATTCTGGCTAATGATCTGATTAAATCAGGGACCGTGTTACAACTGGATAATGATTCCGACCGAAGGTCTTTCTACATCATGATGTCGATTCCCGGTAAACAAAAACTATCAGCTGCCAGAAAGGATATTGCTATAGTACAGGATAATATCTCTGAAATGTTTTCTCAGGAAATGATTGAGTTATTGAATAGCTTCTCCAAGAATATCAGATGGATAAATAAATAATTTTCTTAGTAACATGCTCTTAATAATATTTTAAAAGCGAGCATCAAGCTGCCACTGTGGTAATTTAGTGCGCTGGTAGCAGATCAGTATATTTTATGTTAGTTATTTTGGCGAAGGAAAAACTATTGCATCCTGCTCGATATTGATTGATTAGTCCTTATCCAACTCCAACTCCAACTCCAACGCCCTCTCATATACCTCATTCTTCTTCGCCCCCGTTAATTTCACTGTTAACGCCACCGCCTGTTTTAAGGGTAACTCCTGCAACAATATCCTCAACGCGGACTCAAATTTAGAACCGGTTTGCTTTTCGGAAGCATGGCCATGCACCAACACCACGAATTCGCCCTTTTGTTGATTGTTGTCTTGCGATACCCACTGCACCAATTCAGCCAGGGAAGCAGCGTGGACGGTTTCAAATTGCTTGGTGAGCTCGCGCGCAATAACGGCTTGTCGGTCGCCGCCGAAGACAGTGGCCATTTGTTGCAACGATTCCACAATGCGATGAGGGCTTTCGTAGAAAATCAGGGTGCGGGGCTCCGAGACAAGACCCTGAAAAAACTGCTGCCGGGCACCGGCTTTGGCTGGGGCGAATCCGGCAAAAATAAAACTGTCGGTGGGCAGGCCGGCCACAGACAATGCAGCGATGGCGGCGCAGGGGCCGGGAATGGGAATAACGGAAAATCCAGCCTCGCGTACGGCCCGCACTACCTGGAAGCCAGGATCACTGACAAGCGGTGTACCGGCATCGCTCACCAGTGCGATAGACTTACCGGCACTTAATTCATCGAGAATTCGGGAGATCCTGGCGGATTCGTTCTGGTCATGCACGGACAGTAACGGTTTTTTGATGCCCAATACTTGCAGCAATTTGCCTGAATGGCGCGTGTCTTCGGCCGCTACCACGTCCACCTGCGACAACACCCGGGTTGCGCGAGCCGTGATATCCTCCAGATTGCCAATGGGGGTGGCTACGATATACAGGACGCCCTGCTGGTTTGACACGACAGTCTCTCTTTCGATAGGTTAAACTGAATGCTTTATCTTATATGAAACCCAATAGAAAACCGATGACAAACTATTCCCTGATTCGTCTGATTGTATTGCTTGGCGCTATAGCCCTGTTGCATGCCTGCGTCACACCCACCGGCAAACTGCCAGCCCAACGCGAAGCCTCCGTAGAGGCGGCCGAGCAAGCGGAGCAAAAAGGCGAATATATCGTTGCCGCGCGCGAATATGCCGAGCTGACCAAAACTGCACCTGCTTCCAAAAAAACATCCTTCCAGCTTCGTTACGCCGAGGTATTGATTCGCGCCGGACAAATTGAAGATGCCAAACGGGCACTGAAGGAAATCACCATACCCCGCAATGACCGAAGCAGTCAGGCGCATCTATATATGGTGAATGCGCTGTTGGCTTCTTTTGAGGGCTCTTACAAAAATGCCATCCGTTTATTGGATAAGGCGGTTTCCATCAAAAACATCGATCCCATCTTGCGTACTCGAATCTATCTGGTCATGACCGAAACTGAACTGGCTCTTAATAATCCCATCGGCGCGGCCAGAAATCTGATTGTAAGAGAAAAATATTTGGTTGATCCGGAGAGTATTGATCGCAACCAGCTAAAGCTCTGGGAGATATTGAGCGCAATGAAGCCCTCGGAGCTAAGCCAGGCATTGAACCTTACCCGTGATGCCAAACTGCGCGGCTGGCTGGAACTGGCAATTGCCAATAGTAAGGGCAGAAAAGAACTGAGTAAAACCATCAAATCCTGGCCGCAAACACATCCTACGCACCCGGCAACCAAAACCACCCTGGCCACCCTGGCTGGCGCACGGTTTAAAAAGATCGGTTATGTGAGCCGCGCTGCCCTGTTACTG
>JAOUNW010000004.1 GCA_029880755.1 Gammaproteobacteria bacterium | reverse complement strand
GTGGACCCGGATCTATCCTGGTGTTGAGTTTATTCACCAGGAAATAACCTGCTGCTGACATATTCGTCGATCACCGTCATCATGGTTCTCCCGCCTGAAAGCGATTCCCTCCGCATCGACAAGTGGCTCTGGGCCGCGCGGTTTTTCAAGACCCGATCATTGGCTGCGGAGGCGGTGGGCGGTGGTAAAGTCAAAGTGAATGGCCAGCGCGCGAAAGCGGCTCGAGTGATTCATTCTGGTGATACGATAACGATTCATATTGGGCCCTACGAGCATGTCGTACAGGTTAAGGCCTTATCCGCCCACCGTGGTCCGGCCAGGCAAGCGGCATTGCTGTACGAAGAGAGTGAAGCCAGTAAGGCTGCGCGGGAAGCATTAAGAGCACGGCTTTCCGCCGAGGCGCGCTCCGCACCGGTGACCGAAGGACGTCCCACCAAAAAAGAGCGCCGTCAGGTGATTCAATTTAAGAAATCGAGTTAAGGTTATTACTGCCCCGGAGTTCAATAGTTCAATAGGGTCAGACTCGATTGATTCGTATCTTCCTGAATCATGGCTTTAATCAATCGAGTCTGACCCTATTGAACTATGGCTTTAATCAATCGAGTCTGACCCTATTGAACTTATGGCTTTAATCAATCGAGTCTGACCCTATTGAACTTATGGCTTTAATCAATCGAGTCTGACCCTATTGAACTTTGATATTGCGGGGATTGTGGCGTGATTCCGTTACGCCAAAACAGAAGCAGGTAGGGTACCTGCTTCTGTGGCCGGACTTGCTTTACACCGTTGCGACGGCTTTTTTGCCCAAGTTGCGTGCGGGTCTTGGCAGAAACATCGGTACATCCTTTTTATACTGTTTGTATTCAGGCATGACATTCTCTAAATCCTTTTCTTCCAGCATTGCGCCGACAAAGATGTAGCCAGTGGACAGCAGGGCAAACACGAGATGAGCAGTCGTCATAGTCGGTGCGGCCCACAGCCCCATCATCATGCCAACGTAGAGCGGATGACGCGTGTAGCGGTATAGAAATGGAGTTTTGAATGGCAGGTAGGTATAGGGTTTGTTGAGGAAAGCCAACCATACCTGACGCAGGCCAAAGAGATCAAAATGGTTCTGCTGGAACGATGCCAGAAATAAAATGGCCCAGCCGAAAGCAAACACCGTATAGATGGCGCCAATAGCGATCGGATTGGTCACTTGCCAGATGATGCCGCCCAGCGGCTGCCAGAAGTACACAATGCAGCCGAGTAATAGGGTGGAAGCCAGCACATAGGTGCTTCGTTCTATTTCAGTCGGTATGATTTTCGTCCAAACACGTTTGAACGCCGGGCGCGCCATGATGCTGTGCTGCAGCGCAAATGCGCCCAACATACCGGCATTGATCAAAAGTGCCTTCACAAGATTAGTGCCCCCAGCAGAATCCAGCGAGGGTGTGACCAGTATATTGCCGATGAATAAAATGGTGTAAACAAAAACTGCTACGAACAACAGGTAGCTGGTAACACCGTAGGTTAGGGTAAGTGTTCTTTTTATCATGAGCGAATCTCCTTTGTGGTTTGAATTGTTAGCTACGCGGCGGCATAAGCCAGGTTCTTTAATACGCTCATCATCAGTAGCTTAATGTGAGAAATGCATTTTTTTAGAGTCAGTATATACATGACGCTCTTCTCCTGTAAACGGGGCATTACATGCCTACCAACGATGCATTAAAGCCCAGACGGGTGAGCTTGTTGAGAATGGCAATAGCGCGGGTTTGTCCGGCGTTGTAGGCCACCAGAATAAAGTTTGGTTTATGGCGGCTGCGCTCAAATCGCAGCACACCATGGATGGCCTTTATCCGGTTGGCGACTTCAGTGAATTGTTCCTCGCTCAGGGTGGCGCGGGTGTGGATCAGGACATCGGTTGCTTGTGTGTTCATGGTAGTTACCTCGCAATTTAGGTTTAAGTTGGTGTTGGTTGTTGGGTGCCTGTTTGGTCCGGCACCGTTGGGAGAAGCTTAGGCGGGCCGGGGTTTTGAAAGTACTCCCGATTGTGTAGTATCTAACTACACAAAATGCAGTAAACCACTACACCCAATAGAGTTGGGCCTAAAAGCCCTATATAGAGGTTAAATCCTATGGAATACGGTCAGTTTTGCCCCATTGCCAAGGCGACGGAAATCCTGGGGGAGAAGTGGACCATACTCATTGTGCGTGAGCTGATCATGGGGGCGACGCGCTTTAATGAGCTCCAGCGCGGCTTGATGCTAATTTCACCAACCCTGCTCTCGAAACGATTGGACTCCCTGAGCGAGTATGGTCTGGTACTGAAGAAAAAGATCCCCGGCCAGAAAGGCTACGAATATTTTGCCACCGAGTCGTGCAAAGAGTTGGTGCCGATCATTGTGGGTCTGGGGCACTGGGGTATGCGCTGGGCGCGTTCCAATTTAACGGAGAAGGATTACGATGTCGAATTGCTGATGCTCTATCTCAAGCGCAGCATTGTGCCGGAAAAGCTGGTGGGTTCGGAAACCGTTATTCGGTTCAAGTTCACCGATATTAAAGAATATCCCGATTGGTGGATTGTGGTGACGGGTAAGGACCTGGATGTTTGCGTGAATGATCCGGGCAAGGAGGTGGATGTGTATTTCACCTCCGATGTCAAAACGCTGGCAGACATATGGATGGGTGAAAGCAGCTATCGAAAAGCCCAGAAGAACGGCGATATGAAGATTGTCGGAGACCCGAAACTCACGAATAACATTACCGGCTGGTTAGCCAACAGTATTTTTGCCGACCTGCCGCCGGCGAGTGAGATTTAGAAAAAGCGGGACCAGTACAGGTAGGGCGCAATGGCTGTGTTATTGTGCCGCACGAGTGGTTTTGGGGGGTATCGGCTATTTGAGTCTCTGCTCTGTCTTACTAGTGGCAGGGAAGGCCGGCATCTACAGGGACTTATCGGCAGCTTGACTTATATGTGCCGGATGTTATTCTCTATTCGCGAACTGCGAACAGAGAATAGCCAAATGAACTTAAAACCACAGGATATTTTGTTTTTACTGAAGCTGGTTGCTTTGGGTAAGAAGCAATGGTCTTTCAATAAGTTAGCCATAGATCTAGGAATGAGTGCGTCAGAAGTGCATGCCGCAGCCAAACGCGCGCTTGCCGCACGGTTAGCAGTGAAAGAAAACGAAAACATAAGGCCGAATATTCGAAATCTGGAAGATTTCTTATTACACGGTATTCAGTACGTTTTTGTTCCGGATCGGGGCGGATTAAACCGGGGTATGCCGACCGCATACGCTTCTGCGCCAATAGATGCCTGGCTTGTGGAGGATAATGAACCGCCGCCGGTTTGGCCCGATCCGGAAGGCGAGGTACGGGGTGAGTCATTCTCACCTTTATACAAGTCCGGCCCCGTCGCAGCGAAAAATGATCCCGAACTCTATCAACTGCTTGCTCTGGTGGATGCTATCCGTGGTGGCCGAGCCAGAGAACGCGATATCGCTAAAAAGGAACTGAAAAAGAAATTGGAACACTATGGCTAGGGAGAGAAACCCAAACCTGGAAATACTAATGTTAGCGATAGATCGGCTTGGAGATGTAGCGGATGAAATGGTGTTTGTGGGCGGGTGCGCAACGGGATTGTTGATAACCGATTCCGCAGCGCCACCAATTAGAGTGACGCGGGATGTTGATGCTATCGTTCTGGTTGCATCGCATGCTGATTATTATAAATTGTCACAAAAATTACGTGCGCTGGGTTTTCAGGAAGATGCCAGTGACGGCGCGCCCATATGCCGGTGGGTTGCCGATAAAGTCATCCTGGACGTCATGCCGACCGATACACGGATTTTAGGATTTGGAAATAAGTGGTATGCGCCAGCTGCAGAAAATGCGGAACGAATAATATTACCTTCAGATAAAATAATTCTCATGGTATCTGCACCTTATTTTCTTATCACCAAGCTTGAAGCATTTGATGGCCGAGGCAATGGCGATTACATGGCAAGTCATGATATTGAGGATATCATCGCCGTTCTTGACGGCCGACCAGAAATTGTAAACGAAGTAAGACAATCAGAACCTGAGCTTGCTAAAGAATTATCAGAACGATTTCATAATTTGTTGAAAGTGAGCCGCTTTGTTGATGCAGTATCCGGACATATGCCTACTGATGAAACAAGCCAGGCGCGAGTATCAGTAATATTAACAAGAATAAAAGAATTAGCGAAAACATAGTGAAAATGAATACATCAGAATCGAGTTCTTAATTGTGAGCATGGTTAAGCAACCCATGTTTCCATACAGCAGTATGGTGGTTGCTTATAACTATCGACATCGGCAGTGGAATAGGATAAATATATCGCTTCTACGACTATTTCTTAATGATTCTTAATGTACCTTGCCTGACAACTACTCACGAATCTTTCTGCTAAGTCATATGCGGGCCTTTACCAGCCTGGCGGGGCATATTCTTGGATCGCATCCGCAGATCAATGGCTATTTTGAGATGCACATCCGTTACGATGCCGCGTCGGCATTGGATAAGCAGCTTGAGGTGTTGCGGCAGAGCGAAGCGCTCAAGACGAACAGCCGTTACCTGTTCGACAAGTTGTTGCACAATGAATTTCCGCTTAACGTAAAGAAACCAGGCCTCGCGGATGTAAAATTACTTGTCTCCTTGCGCGAGCCGGAGCCCACCATCAAAAGCATTGTTAACCTGTTTGCCAGCAAAGATGCGGATTGGCTTTATGCCTCACCCGAGGAGGCGGGGAAGTATTATATCGAGAGAGTGAAAACACTTTCTGATTTCTGTCGAACGGTAGCGCAGGGTTATTATTATTTCGACGCGGAGGTCTTGGTCAATGCACCGGAGCGACTACTTCCAGAATTAGAGCGCTGGCTGGAGCTGGATTCCCCGCTTAATGAGCGCTATGACATCTTCAGCCAGACCGGGGTCGTGGGTAAGGGCGACTCCTCGGAGGCGATTAAAAGTGGAAGAATCGTTAAAACGCAAAACGATTATTCGGAGGTCACGCTGCCGGAAGAAATTCTGGAAAACGCGCAAGCGGTTTACCGGGAGTGTCGCGAGGTGATAATCCGTCATGCGCTTGATGCGGTAACTTTGTGAAGTGATAAATCGGATTCTCCCATTTGCGGGAAAAAGAAGTTATATGAATAAGCTGTCCCACGCATCCCGCTCGGCCCGGTAATGGAGTAAGGCATCGGTGATCTGTTGTTTGCGCTGGGCGCGGTGTTCTGTTGACGAGATCTGCTGCCAGGCCTGTGACTGTTCGCCGAAGTTGTGATCGATGTTGTTAAGGAAGGCCTGCACCTGTTGCAAGGCGTCTGTGAGTGCCGGTACCGTTGTCCACCAATGCCCGGCATGGAACACAAGGTGTTGGAGTTGCCGGTGTTTTTCGCGTATGGCTTTGTGTTTTTGTTGGTAAAGTTCCAGTAGTTCCCTCTCTTTTTTGTTGATGACCGCCACAACTTGATCTTTTTTAAAAGGCCGGGTGACGTCCGCCTGTTGTACCAATGCTTCCGTGGAAAACAACATCAGGTCGCCGAAAAACTGGCGCTCAAATTCGTTGGATAAATCGATGTGCCGCTGCTCCCCGGTCTCCCCAAGTTTTACACCAGGGCGAAAGTCAGCTGTTAAACCTGTCTCGGTGGTGCGCCGGTGCAAATGGGGCAGGTTGACGGAGGCGAAACGCCCTTTGATTTCTGCAGCGATGAGGCGCCCGGCCGTGGGGCCGGACATGCGCAAGCGCAGGTGGCCGAAGGGGATGATGTATTTCAGGCCTTCGTAGTTGACGATGTAGTTGCCGGGATAGATGGTGCGTGCGGGCGTGATTTCGGTAAAGCCTTGGCCGTAGGTGAAACGGGTCTTGCGTGTCAGGTGTTCGCCAAAGAAGAAGGCGTTTAGACGTCCGGCGACATCGGTTAAGCATGCAATATGATCATGCTTGTCCTTGAGCCGGCACCGGTAGGGGAAAGTGGCGGGTTTGTTATCAAAGCCAAACAGTTTGGCCATATCGTGATAGGCGGCATCGCCAGGTGTTTGCTTTGGTAGATCATGAAATTGGCAAGCGCGATCAGCACTCTGTTGTGCCAACTCGGTGAAGAAGGCCGTCACATCATCAAGAAAATTGCCAGCCATTACTGAGGGAGAGACCGGCGGGTCGCCCACCATCTTACCGGTGAGCACCAGGGTATCGGTGCTGCGAAAGAGTTTGTCGAAGTAATAAAAATAATTGAGCGCCACCACTGCCTCATCACCGATTTCAGTCTGGCGGTTGACGCAAAAGGACTGGTCGCTATCGACTAAGTAATAGAGTGTTTTATTTTTGTCTTGTGTCAGTTGCAGAAACCTCAGGTAACTGAGGTTGCGGTTGGCCGCCTGACCCTTGAGATAAAATCGTTCCCTGGGTTGGGTGGTGAGGATGTTACCCAGTTGTTCCCGTTGATGCTTCGGGATAGCCTGTAGCAGCTCATATTGTTCGGCTTGATCGAAATGGAGTACCTGTAATCCTTTGCGTCGGTATTCCTCTATCAGATCTTTATGTTGGCGAATGTTGTCTGGCTCCCGGCTGTCTTCGGCGACGATGATGGTTATTTTCTGCCAGGTTCCGGAACGGTTGCCACCATAATTAAACTGTTTACAGACTTGATAAATACTGTCCAGGCAGGTGCGCAAGTGTGAAGGTCGGTCCGCCACCGGGATGCTGAGAATAAAATGATAGCGATCATCCGCGGCACCGGTTGTGGTCAGACGCTGTTGGATGAGCACTTCCTGTTCCCGGAACAGGGACTGGTAACACGCCAGCAAGGAATGAAACTCCGCAGCATCGGACCACAGGGCCTGTTCCAGTAACGGGTAGACCTGTTCATATAACTGAATGAGTGTGTTCAGCGTATCCGCGTCGGCGCCGGAAGAAAGATTCGGCAATGGTTTGCCCAGTTCCGCCAGCCCGGGAAGAGTGGCTTGGTAACGCTCAATGCAATCCTGCAGACGCGTGATCGCGGGTGCTGTCATGCGCTGTTAACGTCGGGAAGAATAATTCGGGTAGGCATCCTGGTCGACCAGGATCTCGATGAGATTGATGCCCTGTTGAAAATCCAAAGACGCTGCCAGGGTGGACAAGTCCTGCTCGTTTTCCACGCGTGCGTGGCGGATGCCGAAGGATTGTGCCAGCCGGGCGTAATCCGGGTTGACGAAATCGCAGTCGATGAAACGGTCCTGGTAATGGTGATGCTGATTCTTGCGAATCAGACCCATGGTGTTGTTGTTAAACAGGACGATGTTCAACGGGATGTCGTAATTGACCGCTGTCATGATCTCCATGCAACACATCTGAAAGCCGCCATCGCCGATCATGGCAAACAGGGGTTGCTTGACGGTGCAGCCGGCACCGATGGCTGCGGGAATGGCGTGTCCCAATGACGAGATGCCGGTGTTGGGATAAAAGCGGTCCTTGGCGGATACCCGGTAAAAGTTTTGCGCGAACACGATGTTGTCGTCAAACATGACCAGGCCATCCGGAAATTGATTCTCTAGCCAGCGATAAAACGCCTTCACGTGGTTAAACTGTTCGTTGAAAATGGTCTCACCCGAGGCGTCGGCCTGTGTTTGTACCGCTGCGATGAATGCGCCGACATCCACCGGTTCCTTGGGGGCGATCTGTCGTTGCGTCACCGCTGCCTCCAGTGCCGTTAAGTAGGCGCCCAGGTCGGCCTGCACCGCCAGGTCGGCGCGGTACACCTTTTCTAATTGCTGGGCGTTGTTGTCTACCTGGATAACTTTTTTGCCCGCTAGCAGGTGCTGGTCCCAGACGTAACTGGTTCGTTCATTGAATCCCGCGCCGAGCACCAGTACCAGGTCCGCCCTTTGCTCCAGGTAGTGCATGGCGTCGCCGCCGGAGGTGACGCCGAGGCTGCCCAGGGACAGTGCCGAGCGTTCGTCGATGGCGCCTTTGGCCTTCAGGCTGCTGGTTACCGGAATATTGAGGCGCTCGCTGATGTGGCGCAACGATGTTTGGCCGCCGGAACGTATACAGCCGTAGCCGGCGATAATCAGCGGGCGTTTCGCCTGCTCGATCAGGGTCAGGGTTTGGTCGATATGTTGCCCGGCAATCATGGGCACGTTGCCCGGGCGGGCGAAGGACACCTGGTCCAGGATGGCGGCGTCCACCATTTCCTTTTGCAGGTTGTAGGGAATGCTTAACACCACGGGCCCGGGGGTACCGGAAAGCAGGTGCTTGGCCGCCTGGATCAGGACGTTGGCCAGGTAATCGGTGCGTTCAATCAGTTTGTGGTAGCTTGTGATACCGGCGAACAGCGCCACCTGGTCCACGCTGCCGCCTTCGCCCGAGCTTTCCTGCAGGCCGCCCTTGCCGAAGAAATGGGTGGGTGCCTCGCCGGTAATGGCGATGACCGGCAGGTTATCGGCATAGGCGCTGGCGATGCCGGTCACCAGATTGGTGGCGCCTGGCCCCGCGGTGGTGATGCAGGCGCCCACGCCGCCCGTGACCCGGGCATGCCCCCCGGCCATAAAGGCCGCGGCCTGCTCGTGCTTGGCCAGCACCGAGCGAATGGGGGAGTCATAGAGGCTGTCGTAAACCGGCAGGATATGGGACCCGGGGATACCGAAGATGCATTTGACCCCCAGTTTCTCCAGGAATTGCACAAGGATTTTACAGACCGGTATTTTCATGGGTATTCTAGCGGTAAATACGGATTCCTGGACCAGGGTAGAAGGATAATCGTACTGGTTCGCGAAGGAAACCCAAAAAATCAATTTCAATAAACGGGGCCAGACGCAGGTTTTTAATATAATGCCGATGGCGCCAAACCATTCATTCAAGGAGGGATCATGCTCATACTCACCAGAAAGATCGGCGAAACCCTGTACATCGGGCGAGACATCAAAGTAACTGTAGTGGGGCAGAAGGGTAAACAGATCAGGATTGGCATTGAAGCGCCCAAGGATATCGCGGTACACAGGGAGGAAGTGTTTGAGCGTATAGGTGAAGAGAAGGAAGAGTATTCCAGATAAGGAAACCTGACACCGCTTTTTTGCCAGGAGGGCCTAATGAGAACCGCATCCATCTTTCTTTTTATTTTTCTGTTTTCCGTATTTCCGGTTAATGCCCAGGAAGAGGATGGTCAGTCCCTAACAAGACCGCTGCTATTGCAAAGCTATGAACCGAATACTGTCGGGTTTACCTGGGACGACAATGATGTTCGATACCTGGATTTCAAGTTGTCGCAGATGTACCCGATATCCCATAACGGAAAATTTAAAACCAGGGAAGAGCAGGGCTATCGCACCTATCCTTACTTTACCTTTACCGGACGCTTCGGGATGTATCTTGATAAAAGGGATTCCTCTCCAGTGATAGGTAAACGCTTTAACCCCACGCTTATTTTCCGGCGCTGGTTAGGGAGTCGCGAAAATTATCTTGATGTGGGTTATGCGCACGAGTCCAATGGACAGCGTATTAACACCTTGCAGTCGTTCCAGCAACTGAGTAGCGAGTTCGCTGCTAATGGTGAAAATCCTGAATTTGCAAGAGACTATATAAGTAGAGGCTGGGATTACTGGGAGTTGAGCTGGCGTTACAGCAGGGATGGAGACAATGAAAAACTCTCCACTTACTTAAAGCTCAAATATTTTCTTAACAAAGGTTTCTTGCAGGGCATTTCCGAAGAATACAATGAATGGGAAAATGATACTGATGGCAAGAAACGAAAATATGTCGATGGCGTTACATTGCTTGCT
The DNA here is from genome assembly GCA_029880755.1 of Gammaproteobacteria bacterium. Taxonomy (GTDB): domain Bacteria; phylum Pseudomonadota; class Gammaproteobacteria; order Acidiferrobacterales; family SZUA-150; genus JAOUNW01. The sequence continues at coordinate 21,057 of JAOUNW010000004.1, read as the reverse complement.
AAGAAAGTCTGGGATTATGACTACCGGCTTCTTGGAAAAGTCAAAAGCGCGGTGGAATACACCACAGGTTACAAGGATGTCGCCGAATACAACACCTATCGGCTCGAACTGACATTTGCGTTCAGGAATATCATGGGGCTGCATAATCTGCCCATCATGGTTTGGGGATCCAGAGGCTATAACAGTGATTTGGTTGATTACTACAAGGATGTTAATAGCTGGGGAATCTCATTGGAAATGAGGAATTACCTCGATCAGATTTAACGAGTCCGCGCAGACCCCAGACTACCATACCCATTGAGATCCTCTGGTTTTGCCTGCCCGTTCCTCGGCTAAACTGTCGGCCATTCCTGTATTTCGAGTGAGAGACACTTGCTGCACATTCCTTTTAATAATCGTTATGTTGATCTGGGTGATACGTTCTACGTCAAGACCCAGCCCACACCGGTAGCAGGGCCAACATTAATTAAATTTAATGATGCGCTTGCGCATGACATGGGATTGTCTGCGGATGGCATTGATGTCGGCGATGTGGCAGCTGTGTTTTCCGGTAATGCCATCCCGGCGGGCGCCGAACCGTTGGCCATGGCGTACGCGGGCCATCAGTTTGGCCACTTTGTTCCGCAGTTGGGGGATGGTCGTGCCATTTTGTTGGGCGAGATCAACGGGGCGAATGGCGCCAACTTTGATGTGCAGCTAAAAGGTTCCGGGCCTACATTTTACTCCCGTAATGGTGATGGCCGCGCGGCCCTGGGGCCGGTGCTGCGAGAGTATCTGGTCAGTGAGGCTATGGCCAAACTGAACGTGCCCACCACGCGCGCATTGGCGGCAGTCGCCACCGGCGAGCCCGTTGCCCGAGAGCGTTTGTTGCCAGGGGGTGTGATCACGCGTGTTGCTGCGAGTTTTGTTCGGGTCGGTACGTTTCAGTTTTTTGCAGCGCAGGGGGATGCCGAGTCCGTGAGGAAATTGGCGGATTATGTGATTGCGCGAAACTACCCCGAGGTGGCTTCGGCAGAAAATCCCTATGTGGATTTTCTGAGCGCGGTGATTGAACGCCAGGCCAGGCTGATCGCGCAATGGATGCAATTAGGGTTTATTCATGGCGTTATGAATACCGATAACATGTCTATTGCCGGAGAGACCATTGACTACGGGCCGTGCGCCTTTATGGATGCCTATGCACATAATCGGGTGTTCAGTTCCATCGACCGTGACGGGCGTTATGCCTACCACAATCAGCCCGGCATCGGCTTATGGAATTTAACGCGCCTGGCGGAGTGCTTGCTACCGATGCTGGACGATAACACCGAAGCGGCGGTGGCGGTTGCGCAGACACGTTTGGAGAATTACAAGGACCACTATCAGCAGGCATGGTTGGCAGGTATGCGCGCCAAGTGCGGTTTAACAGCTCAGGAGGATTCTGACCAGGAGGATGCCTCACTGATTCAAGCGTTGCTTGATGTTATGGCAAGAAACAATGCCGATTTTACCTTAACGTTTTCTTGTTTATCGCAGTTGAGTGGGCAGTCGTCTGAGCATGATGGTGATTGCCGTCGTCTGTTTGATCAGCCTACAGAGTTTGATGATTGGGCCGTTACCTGGCGCCAGCGCCTTAGCCGCGAGATGCGCGGCGAGGAATAGCGACTACAAAACATGCGGGCGGTTAACCCGGTGTATATTCCCCGGAATCATCAGATTGAAGCAGCCATCCGGGCCGCGGAAGATGAAGGCGATTTTTCCGTGTTTCACGAGTTACATGAAGTCCTGCAACAGCCTTTTACCGAACAGCCCGGTAAAGCGCGTTATCAATTACCGCCTGAGCCGGAAGAGGAAGTAAAGCAAACCTTTTGTGGTACGTAGCGGGCAAGAGTTGAATTGTTGTCTTCCTGCTTCATTGCAAGATACACCGGGCAGATCTGCCGTGTTAAACCGTCCTACGCTACTTTCTGTGAAACAAAAGTTTGTCGTAAGGTGCAATGACTCCGGATAACAAATCAATCGAGTCTGACCCCATTGATCGCCAATCGAGTCTGACCCCATTGATCACCCCATTGATCGTAACCCCATTGATCGTAGATTCGCTAGCGCTTAATCCGCCCTACGGGATGACGTTTAAAGGGAGAAGGGACCTGGTGGAGCAGCAGTGGGTCTGATCCCGGTTTAATTAAAAGAAAACCCCATGACATCCTTGTGAATGTCATGGGGCGGGTAGTTGATTTACTTTACTGTTGTTTTTGCGGAACCATTTTCAGTGGTGCCCGGCCTTCGATGCGTGTGCCGTCTGTTGTTGCGCCTCGCAAGATGCCTTCAATGTCGCTGTAATTGAAACTGGCGTCCTGGTTATTGAAGTGGCACATGACATCCAGTCTGCCGTCATTGTTGAAGTCCTGATTGCTCTTGCCGCAATGAGAGAGGCTGGCTTCGTCGCCGGTGCTGCCAAAGGTAAGTGTTGTCAGGTCGACGTTGCGGGCATCGAATGATCCGGTGGATAAGATCGCGACCGGAATTTTTCCACGGCTCTTGGGATTGATGGGCGCCCATTCATGATTACCGGGTTTGACTTCGATATCGATCATTTGTACATCAGGACTGACACCAGTAATCACGAGCGTGTAATCCCCGCTGGCGCCACGAGTAGCATTGGTGACAACGCCGCCATTCTGGAAATAGCGTGGATAGTTACTGACGCCGACATAGTAGCGCCCTGTCGCCGGTAAGTGAAAGTTATCAATGCGTGAATCAAAGCGATGAGTTGATCCGGGATCAATGCTGGTGGCGTCGTCATTGAGACGCAGCATCTGGTAGTAGGGCCCGGGGCCAAAGATGGCGATTACCGTATCAACACTTTGGGCGCCACCCATGCCGCCGTCGATATCAACGGTTACCACGTCATCGGCCTGGCCATAAAAGCTGTAGAAATCCAGGTCAGTGGTGTTGCCGCCGCCAATATCACCGAGGACTGCGTAGACCGCCATTTCAATATCGACTGAAAGTGCCTGGGCGTTATAGATAGGCTGATTGGGTTCCTCCTCCATGACGTCCGCGGCAAGCGCCGTGGTACCAAACAGGATAGCGCTCAGTGTTGCTGCATACAGACATGTTTTTTTCATAAGTGGACTCCAGTACGTTAATCCGGAAATACGCTTATCCGGATACCATCTCGAACATTGCAAGATCGGGAGTGGTTCCAGTCAGCGCGGTTTCTGGAAATCCATTTCCGATTCTTTGGTGACCTACGCGCCTCATGTCACTGATGCCGATATGGGCGCGAAAAAACTTCCTTAAAAAATAGACGGAATAAGGCAACAAGCAACCGGGTGAAGTGGGCGCATTAAGCCCTGATTTCTGTGGTGTCCTGGTGACAACCCGCTCAAGTTTGTCGCTGGAAGTGCATGATAAAGCGCGCCTTTCAACATGCCGATAACCAGGCAATCGAACACGCCAAAAACAGTTTTTGATTGCTGACCATGGGACGGATGGCGTTGGCAGCCGGACAGCTGGCTTCTTTAGCCAAGGGTCAGAACATTAATATACGATGACTATCTTACGATACACCCGTGGATTCCGGTGTTTGTCGCAATGACGAAGGGTGATGAGATAACTTTTTTACGATACCGTGGTCGGGTGGTTAGTAACGATGTTCCTGCTGCTTCCCCGGCGCCATAGCCATTCCAGCGGGCCATAGCGGAAGTGTTTTAACCAGATGTTTGAGAGCAATACAAGCAAGACCCATACGGCGATCACGACAATAAACTGGCCGGTTCGGTTTACTTTGCCGAACAGGCCGAAGCCGTGACCGTAAAAGATTAATGTACAAATAATAGACTGCAGCAGGTAGTTGCTCAACGCCATGCGACCGACATTGGCCAGTGCCTCGGTGAGCCGCTGAAAACGGCCGGACTGGCAGATCCACATGGTTAGACCGATATAGCCCGATACGATCAGGAGGCTGAGCCAGTAGTTGGCTAAATAGGAAACGCGCACGAAGTATTCCATAGACCATTGTTCGCTGGCCCAGAGCCAACTGTTCAGGAACATAATGGGCGCACCCAATCCAAGTCCAAAGAGTGTCATATAGCGGTAGAACTGGACAGGACGTTTGCCCGTTAACACGCCCAGCTTAAACAGCGCCATACCAAACAGCATTAATCCGGCGGCACGCCAGAGCACCCACTCAGGCAGGCTCTGTGTTTGTGCATTAAAAGCCTCGGGGACGCGCTGAGATTGTTGCTGTAACCAATTTCCCCGGTAGGCATCCAGTTCGTTTTGATACTGTTCCGTCGGCGGCATCCAGTTTTGTTGTGCCTGTTGCCAGTCGCTCATGTCCCATTGATCCATGTCACGGCTGAGATTTATGGCGCCAATGGTGGGCACAGCAAAAATGAACAGGCCGGCAAGCACAAGATGGCGCGGCGGCAATTTTAATGCCGGCAGTAACAGCGTGCCGCATAAGGCATAACAGACCAGTACGTCACCGGGCCAAATTAAATACGCGTGCACCATACCGAAGACAAACAGAATACCCAGACGGCGCAGCTGATGGAGTGTTGTGCGCTGTGCTTGCCCGGCTTCTTCCCGTTGCTGGATAAACAGAAGGCTGGCGCCAAAGAGCAGCGAAAACAGTGCAAGGAGTTTTGAATCGCCCAGAGAGTAGGTAAAAAACCAGATCCAGAAATTCCAGCCGGTCAAATCGCCGTAAGCGGCCGGGTTGGTGAAAGTAGCCGAAATCATGGCAAAGCCCTGTATGTTGACCGGTAAGACGCCGAGTATGGCGAATCCCCGCAATGTGTCGATAGCGGTGATGCGGGTGCTCGGGAGAGTGCTTCGTGCGGCATTCATGGAACGCGGACCTCTTGCGCCCAAGGCGATATTGGTGGGCACCGACTATTGTTACGCCTCTTCCTTCTGCTTGGGAAGTCGTAACCGCAATGAAATTTTCTATTTATCCTGATCGGAAAAATCTATGGACGGGCTGCTAAACCGGGGTCATATAATATTTTGTTTCAACCCCGGTTTATGATTGGTTGCGCTGGCTAGTTTCCGCGGAAGATCCTGGCGTAAATACGTTGGTGGTTTTTGGTGGAAGTCTTTTCTCTCGAGTCTTCCCATAGCAGCAGGGCGGTGGCACTCTTTTCGCTGTAGGCAATCGCAGGAAAGCGGCGGATTCCAGGCAGGCTGGGGTCTGTCATGAGAAATTCTTTTGACATTTTTCCGTTGGGAAAGACGTATCGCCCGTAGATATCCATGTTTTTTGCTGTTTGGTCGCGGCGAAGGTCATACCATACCACCAAAAAGCGCTTTTGCTTTTGGTCGAAAATGACGGAAGGAAATTCCTGGTAATCTTTTTTTACTGCAATGGGGAACGCCTTGCCGATATGTTTTCCATCGCTGGCCCTCACCAGGGCGCCGAATACGTCCAACCCCATTTTCTGGTAGTCACGGGCGGTGGTCCAGACAACAAGGAATAAATCATCATCCGGAGAATAGCTGGCGGCATATAAGGAGGGAGGCAGGCAGGCATCTTCCTCCGTATCAATTAGAATACCGGGTTTAGCGTTCCCACTGGACTGCTGAACAAAAGCGGCAAAAATACCTTTTCCTTCGAGCGTGGTGGACAGGTATTGTTTTTCATCCACGATATCGCGCCAGACTACCAGAAACCTTTTGCGTTTCTGGTCATAAACTAGAGAGGGTTTATCCTGTTTCCCTTCTCCTTTGGCAATCAGGAATTCTTCTTCCAGTAGTTCCCCTCGTGGGCTAATAAAGCGACCGAACAGTTTTTCATGATTCGCCAGTCGATCGTCTTTCCAGGCCACGAGAAATCGCTGTTTATCAGGGTCAAACGCTACCGTGGCCTGTTTCTGTGACACTCTGAGGCTGGTAATAGGGAAATTAGCGCCAATGGGCTTACCATCGGAGTTGAGCAACTGAGCGTAGATGTCGGAATCGATGCTATCGGCATTACGCCAGTCTGACCAGACGACGAGATAATTCTGATTAACAGAATCAAACGCGACGGCTGATTCTCCCTGTCCCCCCTTATGGTTAGATATGACGATGTCTTGCGATACAGGTTCGCCTTGGGCATTTAACAGTCGTCCGTAGACATCCACATCCGTTTTGGAATTGTAGCGCGCATCCGACCACGTAATCAGGAACTGGTCGTGGACAGAATTATAGGCAACTGTTGGAAGGCTTTGCAGCGAGGAACGTACGGATACCGGGAAATCGGTAATGGTGGACGCGGTTACCTGAAGTAACACTCCAATTGATAAAAAAGCGCCAATGAATAATTTAAGTTTCATTAATAAGACCTCCCGCTGTGGGCATTGCCATGGCAGTTCAGCCAACAGGCACCGGTATAATTACCATTATCCTGAAATATGGGTTGCGGGTTTCCGCCCGTCGCGCCAATGACATAGGGACCACCGGTGTAACTGGAATTGGTCTGGAAGTTAATCAGGTGATTATAACTGTGTGATCCATGAGGGTCATGACAATTCACACAGGACTTGGTGCGTGTATTGATATGCCGTTGATGCGAAAATCCGCTTAGCGGAGATACCAGCAGGGCGGATTCAGAGTGGCATTTGAAACACAGTACAAAATCCACGCTGCCGCTGGTAGGCACGATTGGGTCCAGACTATAACGCTGAGCCAGCAGGGCCTCATTATTGGAACCGTGTGGTCCATTAGGCCCGGTACCACCTGCGGCGGGGGAGGCATCGCTGTTATGGCAGTCCGTGCAATAGATTAGGCTGCTGGTTTTATTCAGTGGTATATCCGTTCTTAAGCTGGGAACCTCCGAATTATTGGCCGGGTTGTTGGTCACAATCGGATGCCAGGAGACTAGCGCAGGATTGTTAGCGTTCAGCTTATCGCGGATGTTATAGATTCCATCAAGTCGTGTCATGCTCCAACCCGTTGCGGTGCCACAGCGATCAGTCGTCACGACACTACCGCAAGGACCTTTAGCAGGAAGCCCATGGCACTTAAAGCACAATTCATATTGGTTGGTCACCGAGCTTATGACACTTCCGTTGATATCAAGACCCCGAACATTCTGGATACGGGCATTGGCCAGCGGCGGTGTGGTCGTGGTTTGCGCCAGGTTCAATGGATTGAATGAAATCATGGGATCGGCGGTCTGCACTGTGTGCGGGTTGTGACAATCCGGGCACTCCGCGTGGATAGTCATAGTAAGTGGGTCCTCCTTTGCCGTAAAATCGTGATTAGCATTGGGAGTCACTGTCACAGGGTGGCTATCAGTCTTGCCAAGATCCGTTTGTATGTTAGTTGATGCAGTATTGCCATTGTGGCAGGCAAGGCAGGTATTTTCTTCCTGATATTTTTGGAGCCGTGCGCCGGCCGCAGCAGTATGCGGCGTATGGCAATTCAGACAGGCATTTTCCGCTACGTTGGCACCAATCCACTCCGTGCGTCGGTTTGCCCAGGGATTCGCGCCGACATTATTCCAAACGGCGGTTGATGTGGCATGGCTGGAAGTGCTCCAGCCAGATTTGTTATGGCAACTTGTGCATAGCGTACCGTTTACCGTGGATTGACGTAGAAAGGGTTTGGTGTCCGCCTCGTGGGGATCATGACAAGTGGTGCATTCCAGGTTACTGCCATCTAGCGGCAAGCCAATGCTGGCTGGGTCGACAAGTTCGGTATCGGTGCCTACCAGGCCACTATCATAGACAAAAGAGATGGGATGATCATCGCTCAAGTCGGTGCCCAGGTAACCTCGTTCTGCGGGATTCATGGGGCTTTGCAATATTGCGTCGAGGGTTTCTCCTGTTGGCGGGTTGGCCAAAGCGCCCAGTGCAACCGTGCCATCGTGGCAGGCCAGGCACAAGACCGATTTTCCTGTAGGTTGACCGGGCGACGCATCGAGCGTTGTGCTGCTATAGATTGTGTAAGTCTGCCCGCTTGGTAGCGTGTGGTTCCATAAGGGCGCATCAGCCATAGCGGCATGAGGTGTATGGCAGAACACGCAGATCTGGGTAACCGTAGTGCTCTTAACGGTACCGGGGCCGCTAACAGATAAATTATGACGGGTATTGGTCACATCAGAGGCTCCCAGTACCGGTCCACCTGACATCACAAGCCCAAGAAACAAGAAAAGATAACGCGTTTTCATGCTACACCTCATCCCCCGACGTATTCAAATACCTGTATACGACGGTTATAAGAATCCGCCACATAAATCCGATCCTGCACAATAAATAGGCCGGTAGGCAGCCAGAATTCAGCAGCACCTTTTCCCTGGCTACCGAAAGCGATCAGGTATTGACCTTTTTCGTCAAACACCTGAACACGATGAAATATGGCATCGACAACATAGATGTGGCCGCGGCTATCCACACCAACACCTTTTGGTTGCGAAAAATGGCCCGATGCATCGCCGTGCTTGCCAAAAGCGGTAATATATTTTCCATCCAGGCCAAAAATCTGTATACGAAAATTCATCGTGTCATTGACGTAAAGGCGGTTATTGGCAATGAATAAGTGACTGGGAAAATTAAAGCCACCTTTCTGTTTGGTGCGTTCGCCGATGGTAAATAACCTGTCTCCTTTATCATTATATACCACGACCTGGTGATTTAAGGTGTCAGACACATAAAGACGATGATTTAAGAAGTCGTAGGCCAATCCGGTGGGCCGCTTCATGTCCGTAATCGTGGAAATATAGTCACCGTTATGGTTCAGCACAAAGACTTTTTCTGTTTCAGAATCAGAGAGGAAGAGATAATCCTCGCTTATGGCGACACCAACGGGGGACACCAAGACAGAGTCGCCTGCTCTGCGGATATTTTTATAAGTACCTTTCTTTTTATTATAAAGATGCAGCGCTTTGCTTCCCGGGTCGGCAACGGCAATCAGTTCCTGGTTGGCGGCTATGCTGTAGGGTCGCACCATGCGCTCAGCGGATTGCTTGCCGGAAATCCATCCCCAGAAACGTGACAGCAGAGGAGTTCTTATTCCCAGGTCCTTGGGTGAGGAAAAGTCATGGTTATACTTGATGCGTGCCGGTTGTGGCGGAGGGGGCCAGACAAGCTCATCCTGCGGCGCCTTTTGGCCGGATGTAACCGATGGCCCGGCACATCCTGCCAGTAATGCGAGCGCCACCAGCACTATTAACCACCTCACTTCGATCTCCTTATAACGGTAAACATCACGCGGTTTTCCTCATCGCTACGAGTTGTACCGCTCCATTGGTTGTTATCGTAACTGGCGTTGAGTGTGATGAGGTGATAGACCCAGTCCAGACCCACGCCAGCGTTTAAATAGCGATCATCCGTGCCAAGATTGTTTTCCTGGTGCCAATAACTTGTGTGAGGACGGATAGTCAGGTTACTCGCAGGTACTCTTATTCTTAGGCTTGCATCAGCGTTGAAGGATGTGACTTCTGAAATTGTAGTACTGGATTCGCTTTCAGCAGCACTGAGGAGAAGGTTGACTAATGTGCTAAAGCGATAGTCAAGACTTTGCTTGGCAGACTTTGTTCGAGAGCTGTATTCATCCAGTTGGGTATGATGACTGTCCAGGCCAAACCCAAGTGTAAAACGGTTTCTATGCAGGTTATATTGAAATCCGATTCTGGAATCCTTGGTTTCCGTCTCGGTATAAGGTGATAATCCGAACGATATATTACTCTGGTTACTTCTGGACTGATTAAAATAGACTAATACATTATTGTAGACAAAATTAAGATATTGGCTATTTTGAGTCGAATCAAAACTTATAGTCTGAGGGGTCAGTAGAAAATAATAACTAATATTAACACTGCTATTCGCAGCTGCTGCCGCAGGAGTTAATGTTATTTCAGTGTAATCACCAATTGTAGAAATGGTGTAGTCGCTTCCCAGCGTTAAAATGCTGCCGCCTATTTGATATACTGTAATGAGTGTGGCTGGTACTGTTAAAACATATTTAACGGGTAACGTTATCGTTCCACTGGGGGGAACCTCGAAATTTTGTTGATTGACATAGATCTGTAAGGTGGTCTTTATTTCGGTATCCGTAGTCAGCCGACTTCCACTTCCTCCAAAAGAAATGGAGCTGTTGTCCCAGGGTAGTTTCTTTATATAACTAATACCATAGCTTGGACCGCTTGTGGTGGACTCGCCGTAAGGAGAATAATCGCTTACCAGCTTCTGGTATCCCAGTTTGGTATTCAGATTCGTGTACAGACGATAATTTATATCAGCATATCCTTTTGTTGCGATGGTCTCAAGAATCTGCTCTGTCTTATTGTAATTATAGAGGTAGCTTGTATGAAAGCGTTCAGTATGTTGCAGCTTGATATTCTCATTAAACATGGATCGTTCGTAGGCGCCAAAGTCTTTTTGTTTGGTGTGATCCACGCTGGTATTGGCGTGACTTCCTTTTCCCCAGGAAAGAGTGTTGCTTAGACTCTGCCTCTGATAAGTGTAGTCGCGGTCATAAACAGGATCTTTAACAAGATCTTTGTATTCCAGTTCTTCAATGCTGAGCGTTGTATTATTATTATGGCCTCGGTAGATTTTTCTGTCTATTTTATCGTGAGTATATACAGGAGTCGTCAAAAAACCCGATTCCTGTACCAGGTCCTGTTCTCGTTTGGAAATAGCGATATAAGAAGGGAAGAGTGTATTCTTTATATTAAGGGTAACCTGTTCATTTTTGGCATCATAGTCAGTGCGACTTCCTAACGCCCCGTCCGTTGTGCCCGAATTGCGGTCGACACCAAAAACCATGCTGACGGGGACTTTCGCGCCATGCAGAAAACTGGCCGTGGCGCCATAATTCCAGGTTTCAATATCGTTTTGGCTTGTTGTACCGTCAATGTAATCATAATCGTTTTGACCCATGATAGGGCGCACGTTGAGTGACAGGGTAGCCAGACCAGGATCCAAGAAATGCATTTTTTTTCTCAAGCTTATCTGTTCCCGGTGGCGCACTTCACTGGAACCCTGGGTATTGCCAGGACTGACTTCCGTATCGCGCCACCTGCCGTCAAAAGTAAAGCGTGCATCCCAGGTCAGAGGGTCTGAGAAAAACCATTGTTCGGCCCGGGTGCTTATGGGAGACAGTAACAAGATAGATAGTGCTAATACCGACAGATATAGCGGCGGAATACTGGCAGAAAATTTACCATACCGCAAAGAATAACGCTGTCGTGGGCATGCACAGGCATTATTTTGATCTCCGGCTTTACCCCAAAATTGTCCTCGTAGCGGGAGAACATGGTTTAAGGCTTGGCCTGGACCTTTGGATTGTGACAGCGTTTGCATGAATTAAACTCAATATTAAAGGCCTCTTGACCATTGTGGCATTTTCCGCAGAATTCACCCTGCTTGAACTTAGCCATACTCATTATATTCGCGCCGCGTTCCATGCTGAACAGTTCTTCGTGGCACACCGAACAGCGATACCGGATACGGTGCCGCCAGTGAGGAAAATGGGAAGAGGGGAGTTCTTTGGCCGACCCTTTTCCTTCAAAAATAATGTTCCCCTGTATGTCTCCTTGAGCCGCCATTACCCAGTTGCTGGCAATAAAAATACCTGCGCCAACTAGCAAGAACATGATCGATAGGATGAATGGTGGTCTCTTCATTTCCGTTACTCCGGCGGCATCATGGCGGTATGGCAACGGCCGCAATTGTCGGCATCCGCGGGAAACGCCACCGGCCCGTGGCATACGCCGCAGTATTTTCTTTCCCGAATATCCTGCATAGTGATCTTGGTTCCCCGGTAGCGGAAGATTTTCGGGTGGCAGCTCGAGCAGTCCAGCCACTGCGTGTGCGACGAGTGTGGAAATAGAGCATCAAACATGGGCGTTGGCCCGGGTAAATAAAAATCAAATTTAAAAACAAAATTGGGGGTCCGGGGGCCGCCAATGGCGCTTTTAGGCTTGATAACCGACTGACGCACTGCCTCCATCCAATCATGCTGGCCCAGCTTGTTTTTGGGCAACATTCTCTCGGCTACCTCCCAGGCTGCCGCATTTTCGATGGCTGGGGGTAGTTCTCTGGAGTTGGGGGAGGTTTGGGCGGCAGCGGGGGCCGGGGTCGTCGGTGCCGGTTTCGCTGCGCTAGTCGCAGTTGGGTTCGGATCAGTTTCGGGGATATCAAAGAAGACGGAAAATGTATCCTTGTTGCAGGATACCAATAAAACCAGGGCTGGAAGAAGTATTATTAAAAATCGTAAGTGTCGCATCTTCTTCCAGCCCTTTACATGGTTTTTGTAGCTTTATCGATAAGTATACCTCCTATTACTTGATATGGCATGTGGTGCAAAGTGTATCAATGGCTACACGAAGGAAAGTCGGATTGGTCGCTTCGTGCGGGTTATGACAACTTGCACATTCCACCTGATCTTCACTGCCACCATAGAGTTGAACTGAAGATGCCTGAACTGTTGCTAATGCAACAAATGCAGTGTCAGCCGTTGGATCATAGGTAACAGAGATCGGGTGATCCCCAGTCAGGTTTGTTCCCAGATTTGTTACACCAGCAGGCATGGTGTTTGCTACAGCGCTGGTGCCATCAGTGAACGCCCAACCCTGGCTAGCGCCACCTGCGTTATAACCACCTGAGCCTGCGCCGTTGATTAATTGATCAAAAGCAACAGTGCCGTCATGGCAGGACAGGCAGGCCAGTGAAATACTGGCTGGCGATGCAGCTGCTGTCATATCCATGGTTGCGCTGGTGTACATGGTGTAAGGCCCAGTTGGACTGGTACGGTTCCACAATGGCGCCGGTCCGCCGGCCTCGGTGTGGGGGGAGTGACAGAAACCGCAAACAAATGCAGTGTCCGCCGTTCGGATATTGCCAGCCGTTGGCTGTGTACTGGCCAGGTTGTGTTTCGTGGCAGCGACATCATCCACTGCAAACACTGAAGCACTTTGAACCAGCCACAGTAGCACTGCCAATGGAAGCGTGCGTAGTAGCGTTTTCATAATTCACCTCGAGTTAATGTGATCACGTTGTTGAATCTCCCTTTTTATTTTTCCGTCCCTGTGTCTCCTCGTTATTCCTGGTAGATGGGTTAGTAGCATTGCTGATTTCACTATCTCTCAGATACTGAAATATCTGAATCCGGAAGTTGTACTGGTCCGCCACATAGATGTTGTCATTTTGATCAATGAAAATACCGGCTGGCAGGATAAACTGGCCAGGATTGTTGCCGTGACTGCCAACGTCCAGCAGTATGTTGCCCTCAGAATCAAATATCTGGAAATTATTGAAGGCGGAATCGGCAACATAGACGTTGCCATGAGAATCCAGGGCAATGCCTTTTGCCCTGACAAACTGACCACGGCCATCGCCATTGCTGCCAAAGGACTTGCGTGGATCGCCATCCGGCCCCAGGACCTGTACACGGAAATTCATGCTATCGGTGACATAAAGTTGCCCAATTTTGTCGATAACAAGATTTGTTGGAAAGTTGAATTCCCCTGGCTTGTCTCCGCGTCGCCCGATAAGGCCAATACGAATCCCCTGAAAATTGTAAACGACGATTTGATGGGCCTTGGTATCCGCAATATAGACACGTTCGCGGGCCTCATCGACAGCAATTCCGACAGGCCGTTCCATTTCACCCTTTAGCCCCATGGCGTACAGAAAATTGCCGTCACGGTCGTAGACAATGGCACGTTGCTTGGCTGAGTCCGTGACATAGATTCGGCCATGACTGTCCGAGGTTATGCCTAGCGGCTTGGCCAGCACACCCTGACCATTGGCTCCCCATACCTCAAGGGATTTGTTTTTCTCATCGAAAACCAGAACTTTGCCCCAGCCGCTGTCGGCAACGAACACCCGGCCTTCACGGTCTGCATGAACAGCATAAGGTTTCTTTAATCGTCGTCCGGCTTGCTTAGGTTTGCCCAGTAGTCCATCACGCAATTGAACCATTTTGGATTCGGGGGGCTTGATTTGATCCTCAGACCACAGGCTTCTTAGGTATTTGATTCGGGGTGCTTCCGGGGGAAGAGGCCATATCAGATCGGCCTGGTCATCGCCCGTTGGTTGGTGGGGTGCAGAGGCGCAGCCACTGAGTCCGGACAGCATCACACCCAACAGGAAACATGCCGTCCACAGAGTCTTGGAAAGTAGTAGGTAGCGTGGATCATGTTCTTGTGTCATGCCGCACCTCTTAAACTGCTTTTGCGCTTGTCCCTAGCTAGGTTCTGTCCTAATCCACAATATTATTATAGTATTAATTCTGCTTCTTCTGTAGGTCTGGGTCAACCCACCTTAAAAAGTATTTTTTCCCAGTGGTTGCATAATGTCACAGACTGCTTTATTTGTAGTTGATTTAAATCAATTAGGTAAAATCAACAGCCTGTATGCTCCTTATTCGAATGCTAGAGTACCTGTAAACCGGCATGTATATCTCACTGTATCTATCAGGTATTAATTTACGTATTATCTTGTCTATACGAGAGTCCATTAAAAAATTTGCTGCTATGAAGCGATGTAGTCGAGATATTTTTCTGTCCCTGAAAACACTTATTGTTGTGTCAGGATTGTTGGGCGCCGTTCAGGCTCATGCATTGGAACCTGAAGTGGTGCTGATTGTCGGAGAGGAACAGTTTCTCCGTTATGAACTGGATGAGGTAATTAGTAGTTTTGTTCCAGCGGCAGCCTTTCACGGGGGAATCGGGCCGGATGTTCGAAACAAATATACCCGGAAAGCGGTGGATGTATTGATTGACCGGGCGCTATTGTATCGGGGGGCGAAATCAGCCGGTATATCTGTGCCGCAGCAGGACGTGGATCATGTTATCGCCACTAACATTGATCGTTTTGGCTCGGAAAAAAAATTTCACGAAGAGATTAAAGCGAGAGGGTTGACTCTGGAAAGATTTACCCAGCGTATTGTTCAGCAGTCGGCAATCAAGCAGTATGTGCAAACAGTGCTGGTGGATAAGAGCAAATACAACGATAAGGAACTAAAGAGCTATTACAAGAAAAACAAGAGAGAATTTCAGAGACCGGAATCAATTGAGCTATGGCACATCATTCTGAAAGTTGCGCCGAACGAAAAGCAGGAGAAGTGGGAAGAAAAGAGGAAATTGGCCAATGAGATCGTTAGCCGCGTTCGCAATGGAGAGGATTTTGCGGAACTTGCCAAGAAACATTCTGAAGACGACTATCGGATAAATGGAGGCTACATTGGTTTCATGCACAAGGGAAGATTATTGCCTGCGCTGGAAGACATTGCATTTACGCTCAAGAAAGATGAATTGTCGGAGCCCATTAAAAGCCTGCATGGCTATCATATTATAAGGGCGGGTGAGAAGAAGGTTGCCGGAATCGTACCTTTTTCAGAGGCAAAGGAGGGACTGAAGGCCAGACTGGAAGGTGAACGGTTTGAGAAGTTGCGGTCTGAATTGCTGGAAAACCTAAAACAGGATGTGGATATAAAAATATTGATTGACCTGCCAAAAACCCCTGAATAACGATCCTCAGTAAGAAATATTCCGGAATAAATTCTCCCTTTCCAGGAAAGGAAAAGAAAACCTGCTTCAACTCACGTGGGCTGTGTATTCTCGCCGGTGCGTTAGGAGGTCGCATACACTGAAAGGAAAGGATCCATGGAGGATTGATCTAGTCTTGTGAATTTACAAGGAAAAAGTCTCTGCTACACTAGATTGGAACAACAAAATATCAGGTAAATCCTGCAAGGAGACCCTATGTTTGCTTTAGCCGATCAACCGCAGAGCATTGGCAAAAACCTGGATAACGGCATTAAGCTCTATATCGCCGGTTTGGCCAAAGTGCTTCCTCTCACCTTTATCGCCGCATCCCTTGGTGTTGTCCCAGACCTGCTGAATGTAACCCGGCCTTCTATTGATAATCCTGCAGTCGGGGCGGGTATGTTGGGTTTTTTGCTGGTCTATGTGGTGGTAATGATTGTTGTCAGCTTTGCCATCTATGGTGCAGTGATTTACCAATATGGCGCCATTGCCACAGGCCATTCAGTGTCTATGATGGACTCGGTGAAACGAGGTTTTCGTTGCATTCCTCGGCTATTGGGCGGCGGCATCTTATATGTGTTGGCGATTATGATCGGTATGGTGCTATTGGTAATACCGGGTATTATCCTGATGGTATCGCTGGCGCTTTTCAGTACGGCCATTATGCTGGATGACGAGAAGGCGGTTGACAGCCTTAAACTGAGTCATAGTCTGGTTTGGGGAAACTGGTGGCGTACCGTGATACTGTTTACTGTTCCAATGTTTATCATTATGGCGCTTTATTTTTTGTTGGGTGCTATTTTTGGCGTAAGCATGATGGCGGGAGGTGCGGCAAATCTGAACCAGGAATCTATCGCCCAGACCGCCCTGATGGTGAGTATCGCGGGTGCAGCCATTAACGCAGTTGTGACACCTCTGTTTTATGGTATTACTATTGTTGTTTACAACGATCTCAAGTTGCGCCGGAGTGGCAGCGATCTTCAGGCGAAACTGGCGGCTGCAACCTAACTTGTGCCACGACTACCCCTGCTTGTTTTTTTGCTATGTGCCAGTGCATCCGCTGTGTCTTCGGCGGATGCACTGGTTGCCAGCATCGATCGCTGTCTTGCGCAAGTAGAGCGCGGTAAAGCGAGACCTGGGGACGACAAGCGCCTGGAATTAGGCCTGTATTGCCCGGATACATTGGATCGTATTGTTTCTTCAGATGTCGCACCATTACTCAGCCATGAATTCGACGAAGTTAGCTCCATTGCCGACTTGAGGGATATCAGGCAGTTTGTCAAATCATCCAGGGCACCCGTTACTGCCAGTTTCCAGTTGGATTATTCAGGACTTGATCAGTTGCTGAAAGATACGCTGAGAAAGGAACATGAACTACCGAAGAGTTGGTGGGACCAGTTTGTAGCATGGTTGAAACAGTATTTGCCTGAATCCGAAGAAGAGGACTACCAGTGGCTGGTGGAATTCCTGGAAAAAATACGTATACCACAATGGGTAGCCGATACGTTATTCGATGTTTCCATGATTCTCATCATTCTCATCGCACTGGGCATATTGGCCAATGAGTGGCGCTATCTTCCCGGGACAGGATGGCAACGAAGAAGAAAACGCAGAGGGCAGATAGCAACACCGGAAACTGCGGCGCCCATCAATGTCACCTCGCTCTTGGATATTCAGAAATTGCCGCTCTACCATCAGTTACCCGCATTACTCTTGTACGTAATTGCCAACTTCGAGAAATCCGGGGATCTACCCGCACAGCGCAGTTTCACTAACCGGGAATTGCTGGAGAGGCTCGCCAAAAATCAGCATGACTATCGCGATTATTTCTTCAGGCTCGTGTCCGCAACCGAATCAATAGTATATGGTAACCAGGCGCCAAGGGAGAGCGACGTTAGCCAGTTTATGCTGGAAACGGAAAAATTACTTGAACAATAACTGCCTGCAAATATGAAAGATAGATTGATTGCACTGGGGGGCGCGCTATTTGCCCTGTATGTCGTGATACTGATACTGGTACCGGGCAGTCCGGTGGACGATTCTGGGCAGTCCGTGCCTACCAGTATTGATGATGGTAATTACGGTTTACTGGGGCTTTATAAATGGCTGGAAAACGCCGGTATACCGGTTTATCGCTTGCGTCGACGTTATTCCTATCTCGGTGAAAATGAGCAGATACCGCCCAATGGTAATATGATGATTATGGTTTTGCCTCAGTCAACTCCTGCTCAGGAAAATGAGCTGGATCAGCTGGAAGAGTGGGTGAGGGCGGGAAATAATTTACTGGTGCTGGTTGAAAAGAGCGATGCATCAGTGATGCGTCTGCGCCGGTACTCGGACAGCAATAAGGTGCTAAGGCGCTTCGGGTTTTCCCTGGACGCCCTGTTACAAGAAGAAGAGGAAGACCAATCAGAGGAAGGCAAACCAGCGGAAGGCAGCCCAGCCGATCGGAATAATCAGGACCGTCGGCGGGAAGTGTCGTTGAGGGAGGTGGACAAGGTGATAACGGTGCAGTTGTTGCCTGGCGCCAGTTTTCCATTGCTAAAAGGAGTAAAGACGGTATCGGTGGATTCCAGTCTCTATTTTGATGCGCAGTGGCAGTTGGAGCCTGAGGCCATATACCGTTCCTCGCTTTCATTGCTTAAAGAACAGGAGTCAGGTGAAACCGCGCTATGGGAAATACGTCATGCTGATAGTCGAGTCTGGATCAGCCGCTATGCCCATATGTTTGGCAATGCCCAGTTGGGAAGATCAGGCAACGCCAGGCTTGCCGCTAATATGGTCATGAGTTCACTTACCGGGAAGGGTGTTGTGATTTTTGATGACATGCATCAGGGATATTCAGAGCTTTATGATCCCAAGGCATTTTTTGGCGACTCGAGATTACATAACACCATTTGGTTTATTCTGGCATTCTGGCTATTTTATGTTGTCGGTTATTCCAACAGGTTGGCGCCGCCTATCAGAGAAATCGAGCGACATCGGGCAATAGACTATATTCACGCTGTCGCCAACCTGTTTGCCAGAAGGCTGGGCAGTGATGCAACTGCAAAACTGTTGTTTTCGCATTTCTTCGATGCCATACGCATGCAATACAGTCTGCCTACGAATGGCAAGCCGGTGTGGGATATATTGGAGACAAGAGCCAGAGTGGAAAAAAAGGATGTAGGCAGGCTGAAAATCTGTTATGAACAACTGGGTTCAAAAAACAAACAGGATTTGACAAAGTTGACCAATCTAATGCAAAAAATCAGGAGTAAACTGGTATGACAACTGCAGCTCAACAGCTGGCGAAATTATTAAAGGAAAATCTGGGCCAGGTTGTGTTTGGTATGGGGCAGGTGATTCATGGATTAAGCATAGCGTTAGTGACAGAGGGGCATGTGCTGCTTGAGGGCGTACCGGGTCTGGGGAAAACACTGTTGGCGAAGACATTGGCCGCCCAGATGGGAGGCAGATTTAAACGTGTTCAGTGCACTGCCGACATGATGCCGTCGGACCTCACGGGAATTCATGTCTATCATCAGGACAAGAAAGAGTTTGCATTTCTACCAGGGCCGCTGTTTGCCGATGTCGTACTGGTGGATGAAATCAATCGCACCGGCCCTAAAACCCAGTCGGCCTTGTTGCAAGCGATGGAGGAGGGCGCTGTCACTATTGATCGTGACACGCACGCATTGCCGGAGGGATTTTTTGTTATTGCATCACAGAATCCTCATGACTTTGAGGGCACCTATCCATTACCGGAATCCCAGTTAGACCGGTTTCTGTTGCGCCTGGAGCTGACGTATCCAACAGCGGACATGGAGCAACAGGTGCTGCGTACTTATAACAGACCCGGTGGTGGCCATGAATCCGTGAAGAACGAAATGGCGCAGGTGACTAAGGAGATGATTAGAAGCGCCCAGGCATGTGTAGAGCAGGTCTATGTATCCGATGCAATTTATGATTATGTCCAGAGAGTAGCACAGGCCACACGTTCTCATCCAAGAATCAATCTGGGTTTGTCTCTCCGTGGATCTTTGGCGCTAGTGCGTTGCGCACGCACCCATGCGGCGTTACTGGGCCAGCAATATATTACTCCTGACGACGTAAAGGCGGTGGCCCATCCAGTGATTTGCCATCGACTTATTTTGACACCGGACGCCACGTTGGAAGGTGTTGGACCAGCAGAGATATTGGAAGCCGTATTGGCGGAGGTGGAGGTTCCAAGGAATGTTCCGCAGCAATCCTAATCCCGGATAGCCAGAGACAAGGTATGAACCTGACCTTTCGCGCCTATTTATTTATTGCGGGTATCTGCCTGCTAGGGATTATTGGCCAGTGGTCCGGCGGTGGACAGGAACATTACTGGCGTGTTTTTGCCGCTGCCATGATTGTGGCACTGGTTCTGGAAAAATCAGTCTTTCATAAAGAGAGATTCACGGTTTCCCGTGAATTGCCGCTGCATGCCTATCTGGGTAGACGGCTTACTTATCTGATACGCATTCGTAATCCCGGGCATCGGCCACTTCGTTTAGCAACTCAGGACGGCTTACCAGAGAACGTGGTCAGTCGAAATGAGGTAATTCCATGGCGCATACCCGCTGGCGCTGAAGCTATTAAATCCAATAAGTTTACCCCCGTACAGTTAGGAGAGCTAAAGTGGAATAACTTGTATTTAAGAGCGCTTGGTCTGTTACATCTGGCCAATTGGAGTAAAAAAGTAATTGCAGAAAGCAGCATAATGGTTGTGCCGGACTATTTGCATCCGTCGGAAGTCAGCGCTGCCAACCAGAGACAGGGAGACCTGCATCGCCGGTATTATGGTTCCGGCTTTGAGCTCATTGGTTTACGGGATTTTCAGCCCGGGGATGCATTGCGCCATATCGACTGGAAGGCAAGCGCCCGTTCCGGTTCTCCAAAGCTCCGGATTTTTACTGAAGAGCAGAAACTGGAGTTAACCATCCTTGTGGACGTTGGGCGTGCCAGCGGTTTGGAGGCGGGTTCGCTGACCCGGGTCGGTCACTACGTGAATATTGCCGCGAGGCTGGCGGAAAAGGTGTTGCGTGATGGCAATGAGGTCAATCTCCTTGGTTTTTCGAATAGACCGCTTAACGGTTGTTATCACGCCAGGGGTACAAAGGGGTTATTAGCTGTGCGCGGCCTATTGTCACAGCTGTCAACCACAGAAGCGGATTCCAACCCACTCGCTGCGATTCTTGAAGTCAGGCGGCGGGTAAGGCAACGTAATCTGGTTGTAATACTGACTGATCTGGATGAATCGGCGACCGACGATCAATTAACCAAAGCGGTGGCAATGCTGACACCAAAGCATGTTCCTTTAGTGGCAAGCATTGTCGATGAGGAGACACTGGAGCTGGAAAAGGCGTCCGCGCAGAACTGGATCGATCCTTACATGACTCTGGCGGCTTATGAATCTCTGCAGGGATGTCGGCGTGCCGCATTGCATATGCAGCAACGAGGTGCGCATGTGGTATTTACCCGGCCCGCCTTGTTGGATAAGGCAGTGATGGATTATTACACTTATTTATTGGACAGAAGAAGAATATAAAATTGTTATTGTTGTGAATATCGGCGCCATTCCC
>JAOUNW010000083.1 GCA_029880755.1 Gammaproteobacteria bacterium | reverse complement strand
AGGCAGGAGGTCATTATGGGTGGAATAAGCATCTGGCAACTTTTAATTGTATTGGGGATCGTTATATTGATTTTTGGTACCAAGAAACTACGAAATATCGGCGGTGATTTGGGTGGTGCTATTAAAAATTTCAAGCAATCGGTGAAGGAAGAAAGTGCTTCCGAATCTGACAAGGTGGAAAAGGAATCCGGCCGGGTCATAGAGGGAGAGGTCAAAAAAAAGGAAGAGAATAGTCACTAGCCCTGGGCGCATGTTCGCTATTCGTTATGTTTGATATTGGATTTTGGGAACTGGCCTTGATCGGCATGATTTCGCTTGTGGTGTTGGGCCCCAAGCGCTTGCCGGAAGCAGCCCGTAGTGCCGGGCGCTGGGTCGGTCGCCTGAGAGGTTTCATAAATAATGTAAAAAAGGATCTTGACCAGCAGCTTCAGGCGGATGAATTGGCTGAGCTGAGAAAACTGAAAGAAGAACTCACGGGCGCGCGAAAGACTCTGGAAGATTCCGCTCAGTCTTTTGGTAGTACCTTGACATCTGACGCCGCCACTGCCGGCGAGTCGTTATTGGATGCAGTAAACAGCGCCGTTTCCAGTGATAGCCCTGAAGGCAAAACAGACAAGCCTGCGGCAAAAAATTCTCTAACGACCGATAGTGCAGACAAAAAGACTGTTAAGCGCAAATCGAGCTCACGTAAGAAGAAGTCCACCGGTGTCAGCCCAGACTGAACAAACAGAAGGAACGCTATTCTCCCATCTACTGGAGCTGCGTAACCGGCTGCTTTATTCAATGATCGGCGTTATGGTATTTTTTATCCCGGGCGCCATTTATTCCCGCGAAGTTTATTCCGTTCTCGCTCAGCCGCTTATGGAAGTATTGCCGCAGGGTGCAAGCATGATCGCCACGGAAGTGGCCTCACCGTTTCTTACTCCATTGAAGCTTGCCTTCGTGTTGGCCATTGTTTTGTCCATACCCAATATTTTGTATCAGGTGTGGGCCTTTGTAGCGCCTGGTCTGTATCGCCACGAACGCAGACTGGTATTTCCTCTGTTGGCTTCCAGCACCTTTTTATTTTACTGTGGCATGGCCTTTGCCTATTTCGTTGTTTTTCCCCTGGTGTTTGGATTTTTCACTCAAGTGGCGCCTGCCGGCGTACAGATCATGACAGACATCAAATCCTACCTGGATTTTATTTTTTCCATGTTCCTGGCATTTGGTGTTGCTTTTGAATTGCCGGTGGCAATTATTTTGCTGACGCATGCTGGAGTTGTTTCCCCGGATACACTGGCGGAAAAACGGCCCTATGTAGTGGTCTGGGTGTTTGTCATTGCAATGCTTCTGACGCCGCCTGATGTGATTTCCCAGACTCTGCTGGCTATCCCGATGTTGTTGTTATTTGAAATCGGGTTATTCGTCGCCCGTAGAACGGCAAAAAGGTCGGAAGACGAAGAAATCCATACGCTTACAGAAGAAGAGATGGAAAAGCAATTGGATAGCTATGATTCAGATGCCCCTGAAGATAAGACTTAGCTTTTATTCAGATAGATTCGTCGCTTACTTTCGTAAAGTTGGCGCTTCCTGAGGCCGCTCAATTACCGTTATGGTAATTTGTTTTTCCTGTCCTTCCCGCAGGACTGTTAGAGTAAGTTGTTCGCCTGGCCGGTGATTGGAGATTGCCATTAACGCCTCCTGGGCATGGGTGAACCGTTTTCCGTCAATGGCGACCATGATATCACCGGGCTCAACGCCAGATTTGTGCGCCGGTCCATTGCGGTAGACGCCGACAATTAGTATCCCTTCTATTTTCTTCAGACCCAGTGACCGGGCGATCTCCGGTGTAACCGGATTACCATCAATACCGAGCCAGCCGCGTAGTGGCCGACCGTGTTCGATAATGTCGCGCAACACGGCCTGGGCCATGCTCACCGGGATGGCGAAGCCAATACCTTGGGAACCACCGCTTTTGGAAAATATGGCGGTGTTAATGCCGAGTAGATTGCCGTAAGCATCAATCAATGCACCACCGGAATTTCCCGGATTAATGGCAGCATCTGTTTGAATGAAATTCTCGAAAGTATTAATACCCAGACGGCTGCGGCCAGTGGCGCTGATAATGCCCATGGTGACGGTTTGTCCGACCCCGAAAGGGTTGCCGATGGCTAGCACTACATCGCCGACACGGATCATGTCTGAGTTTCCGATAACAATAACCGGAAGGTTTTCCAATTCGATTTTTAACACCGCTAAATCAGTATCTGTATCGGCGCCCACCAATTTTGCCGACGCCGTGCGTCCGTCACGCAACGAAACCTGGATGGCATCGGCATCCTTGATGACATGGTTGTTGGTTAGGATATAGCCCTCATGGCTGATAATGACGCCAGAGCCGAGACTGGTAACCACCCGCTGTTTGGGCCCCACCAGATTGTCCAGTTGCCGGCCAAAGAATTGCCGGAATATCGGATCATCAAAGAATGGATGTTGCTGTACCTTTACCACCTTGGCGGTGTTGATATTGACCACGGCTGGGGCCGCGTTGTCGACGGCTTGAGAGTAGGACGCCGGGCCAGAGGCCGGAGTGGGTGAGCTCGCGGTAACGGGTGCGGCCTGGTGGATTTCAACCACGGGTGTCCGGGATTTAGAGGTCAGGCTGGGCCATGCTATAACCAGAATAAAGGCAATGGCGAGCCCCAGGACGATGGCACGTCCGAGGTAGAGCATGATTTCTGTTATCCGCATCAATATTACTTATCACTTGTATGTCGTGAGTGAGGCGCCGAATGTTATAACAAATCGTGGGACCGGTAAGCAAAATCCAGCAAAAAGTAGACAAATGGCAATAACGTCCAGCGCAAATGAGTGAAATTGGGCAGAAAACGTACATTGCGACTTGACTGGAAAGAGGTGTTGTACGATCCTATGCGCGCCCTGAGGGCGCAGAAGTATCCGCTAATATACATTGGCTGGCAGTAATATCGGCAGTCAGTCGAAAGTCCGGTACTTGAATCAAGATTAACCGAATTGTAGGGGGAGTCATGAGTAATGACGGGGTAAACCGTACTCGACGGCAGCTGATCGGCGTAACCGCTGGTTTGGGCGCCATAGGTACCGGTTTTGCTGCAGTGCCTTTTGTATTAAGTATGACACCTAGCGCGAGAGCTCGTGCTGCAGGTGCTCCAGTTGAAGTGGATATTAGCAAACTGGCTGAAGGCCAGATGCTTACCGTGGAATGGCGTGGCAAGCCCGTATGGATTGTCAGCCGTACACCGGAAATGATCGACTCCTTGAAGAATCTGGATGCTATTGTCGCTGATCCAGATTCCGCAAAATCCATACAGCCGGATTATGCCAAGAACGCCAGTCGCGCTATTAAGGATAAATATCTGGTACTGGTAGGAATCTGCACTCACCTGGGTTGCTCCCCGTTAGCAAAACTGCAGGCAGGCGCCGCATCCGGTATGGGTGATGATTGGCTGGGCGGTTTTTTCTGTCCTTGTCACGGTTCCAAGTTCGATCTAGCCGGTCGTGTTTACAAGAACGTCCCTGCGCCAACGAATCTGGATGTTCCTCCCTATAGTTATGTCAGCGATACACGCCTCATGATTGGCGTGGATCAGAAAGAAGGAGCGGCCTAATGCAAAAAGTATTTGATGCCATGCTTGGGTGGGTTGATGCACGCTTCCCTTTAATTAAAACCTGGGAAGAGCACCTCTCCAAATATTATGCGCCGAAGAATTTCAACTTCTGGTATTACTTTGGCTCCCTGGCACTGCTGGTGTTGGTGATCCAGATTGTCAGCGGTATCTTTTTAACCATGCACTACAAGCCGGATACGCAACTGGCCTTCGCTTCGGTGGAGTACATCATGCGTGATGTGCCCTGGGGTTGGCTCATGCGTTATCTGCATTCCACGGGCGCCTCGTTCTTTTTTATTACGGTCTACCTGCATATGCTGAGAGGCATTATGTACGGTTCCTACCGAGGACCACGTGAACTGCTGTGGTTGATTGGCATGGCCATTTTTATCGCGCTCATGGCTGAGGCCTTTATGGGTTATCTGCTGCCCTGGGGTAACATGTCTTACTGGGGTGCCCAGGTTATTATCTCACTGTTCAGTGCCATTCCTTTCGGAATCGGCGATATACTGTCCGAGTGGATTCGTGGGGACTTCGTGGTTTCCGATGCTACCTTGAATCGCTTTTTTGCCTTCCATGTGATTGCCGTGCCGTTGGCATTGTGCGGCCTGGTGTTTGTACACATTGTGGCGCTGCACAAGGTTGGTTCCAATAATCCTGACGGCATTGAAATCAAGAAGAACAAGGGCCCGGACGGCCTTCCTGTTGATGGTATCCCGTTCCATCCGTATTACACCGTGAAGGATATCGTCGGCGTGGCCGGGTTCCTGATTATTTTTGCCGCGGTTATCTTTTTTGCGCCGGAGTTGGGTGGCTGGTTCCTGGAACACGATAACTTCACACCGGCAAATATCCTGCAGACACCGCCGGAAATTGTGCCACTCTGGTACTTTACCCCTTACTACTCGTTGTTGAGGGCGACGACTGAAGAGATGGTGACTAAAGGGCTGTTGCCGTTAACTATAGTGATGACAATCCTGACAGTTATTAGCGTTCGTAACGTTCTGGCCAAAATGGCGGCGGTTGGAATAGGCTCAGTCGTTGTTGTTTGCCTGTTTATTTTTGAGGCCAAGCTGTGGGGCGTCATCCTCATGGGTCTGGGTGTGGGTCTGTTTGCCTTCCTGCCCTGGCTGGATATGTCACCGGTCAAATCCATTCGTTATAAAGGCTGGATGTTCAAGACAGCGTTGATAATTTTCTGTATCGATTTTCTGGTGTTGGGTTGGTTAGGCACCCAGCCTGCCAGCGGTCCCAATGTTATTCTGGCGCAGATCGGTACGATTCTCTATCTGCTGTTTTTCTTCCTGATGCCTTGGTACACCACTTTTGACAAGACCAAGCCAGTACCGGAAAGGGTGACACAATGAAAAAGAAATTAATTACTATTTTTGCAATTTTATTGTTTCCTTTGACGGTTGCGGCCGGTGGCGGCGGTGTAGCGCTGGACCCGGTGAACATCAATCTGAATGACAAGGAATCATTGCAGAAGGGAGCACGTACTTTTGTAAACTACTGCCTGTCCTGTCATAGCGCCGGTTATATGCGTTATAACCGCATGGGTCAGGACCTTGGTATCAGCGAGGAACTGGTGGCGGAGAACCTGTTGTTTGCGGCAGAAAAGACCGGTGACTTGATGAAGGCGGTGATGCCCGCGGCCGATGCCAAGAAGTGGTTCGGCACCGCGCCTCCTGATTTGACCCTGACCGCACGCTCCCGTGGGCCCAAGTGGATTTACACTTACATGCGTTCGTTCTACCGCGACGAGTCTGCGCCCAGTGGTTGGAACAACAAGGTGTTCGCCCACGTAGCCATGCCCCACGTGTTGTATGAATGGCAAGGTGAACAGCGGCCCATCATTGAAAAGGACAGTCATGGAGTGGAGCATATTACCGGTTTTGAAATTGCCAAGGCCGGCACCATGACTGAGAAAGAATACAATGAGGCCATGCGTGACCTGACCAATTTTATGGTGTACCTGGCGGAACCCGCCAAACTGGTACGCTACAAGATCGGCCTCTATGTCATATTGTTTCTGATCATATTTATGGTCGCGGCTTACATGCTCAAGAAGGAATACTGGAAAGACGTGCATTAGTTATTTCTGGAGCGCGTGTAATGGAAAGGGGGTTAGTGCCCCCTTTCGTATTTGAATCTAGTCTCTTGTTTGGAGAAGGCAATGGCATCCCCGGCGAATAGAAAGCCAATCATGATTTTGTATACCGGTTCGGACCCCTATAGTCACCGTAGCCGTATTGTTCTGTTTGAGAAGGAAGTGGAGTGTCAGGTCACTGAAATAGACCCAAACAAGAAACCACGGGAGCTGGCGGACACCAATCCTTATAATGAAGTGCCCACGCTTATTGATCGGGATCTGAATCTTTATAATTCCCTTATTATCAATGAATATCTGGACGAGCGCTTACCCCATCCGCCTTTGATGCCGGTGGATCCGGTTTCGCGTGCCCGCGCGCGAATGATGTTGTACCGGTTCGATCGTGACTGGTATAGCCTGATCCCCGATATTACCGATGGTGACAAAAAAGTGTCCACCAAGGCAAAAAACACCCTTCGTGACGGTCTTACCGTGATCTCTCCCATATTCAAGGGTCAACAGTTTATTCTGGGAGAGGAATTCTCGTTGGTGGATTGCGCCCTGGCACCCATACTCTGGCGCTTAAAGGCCTATGACATCAGTCTGCCTCGGCAAGCAAAACCTATTCTTGAATATGCGGAACGAGTGTTTGCCCGCAAGTCTTTCAAGCTTAGCCTGACAGAAGCTGAAAAGGGTATGCGCTGAGTTTTCTCCGGCGATATGTCTACCACTCTCAAGCCTTATCTGATCCGCGCCATTTATCAGTGGGCGGTGGATGAGGGATTTACTCCCCATATACTGGTTGATGCTACCATTAGCGGCACACAGGTTCCGAAGGATTATGTCAAGGATGGCCAGGTTGTGTTAAACGTGCATCCGCAGTCTGCTGTGGGTCTGGATATGGGTAATGACTCACTGGCATTTTCCGCCCGATTTTCCGGAAGGGAATTTAGCCTGTTCATACCTATGAATGCAGTGTTGGCCGTTTTTGCCAAGGAGAACGGTCAGGGAATGACATTTGCAGAAAGCACAAGCCACGAACCACCCCCAGCAAAACAACCTGTTCCAGAAACGGATAACACAAACCGGGATGGAAAACAGAATGCCAAACGGCCGACACTGAAAATTATCAAGTAGATTTTTGTGTAAGGTAGCGGTCCCTTGAACGAGGTCAGTTGATGATTGAAATTGTTCAGGCAGATATTACCAGGCTTGCCGTTGATGCCATTGTTAACGCCGCTAACGAGTCTCTTTTGGGTGGTGGTGGCGTGGACGGAGCCATTCACCGTGCCGCCGGCCCGGCGTTGCTGCAAGCCTGCCGCGAAATTGGTGGATGCCCCACAGGTGAGGCACGTGTTACGCCAGGGTATCTGCTCCCGGCAAAGTGGGTAATCCATACGGTCGGACCAGTGTGGCAGGGCGGCGACAAGGGCGAAGCGGTGTTACTGGCCGGTTGCTACCGGCACTCCCTGGAGCTGGCATTAGAAAATGGTGTGCGTAGCATTGCCTTTCCTGCTATTAGCACCGGGGTTTATGGTTATCCCAAGGAACAGGCCGCTCGCATTGCCTTGACGGTGATGCGTCAGTACGAAAACCAATTTGAACGTGTTATCTGTTGCTGCTTCAGTGAAAACGATAAGAATTTGTACGCGCGGGAGTTGGCGACGCTAGCCGGTGACAAATAAAAAGGCCCCGTTACGGACGGGGCCCGCCAGTTTTTTACAACGGAAATATTACCAGCGCCAACCCATTTTGAAACTGTTAGTAGTGGCGTCACCGGTCTTATCGGTATCAAGAACGATATTTAATAAACCAAAATTCATATTGAGACCGACAAAGGTTTTGGTAGCACTGATGTCTTCATCGGAAAATAACCCGGCGGAGGCGCCTTTGGCGCTGCCACTGATCTTGACTTTACCAATACCGGCATAGGGGGTGAACATGGCAAATCCTTTGGAGATGGAAAGCTCATAGGTCTGGGTGTCCAGCTCCAGTTCATCAACACCGGAGAGTGTGCTCATGGCACCGCGAACAGACAGTGCAGGAGAAGCCACGCCACCCTTGAGAATGGCATAACTGATTTCACCGCCGGTCAGTTTGACATTTGAGTTGGAGCTACCCACATAAAACGCACCCACGTTAATACCGAAGGGCAGGCCTTTTACCAGGTGAATTTTTGGCAGCACCAGATTGTCCAGTTCATTACCGGAGGAAATAGCGCCAACCCACTTACTGGAATTCACCATCTCAGTGCTGGTAACTTCAAAGCCCAGATCAAATCCGGTAATACCCAGGGGTTCCGCCGGGGTCAGGGCGCGGTAGGTCACAGCGGTGCCAAGGTCCTCTACCAGCGCCTTAAACAGAGGCTGAGTCAAAGTATTAATCTGGTCAATATTGTTGGCTGCACTGGCAACCTGGTTGAGCGAAAGCAGGCCGAGAAGAGTGAGGGTTAGACGTTTCATACTATCTCCAAAGGTATCAAATCAGTTTATTTACCGGGGTTGAGCCCCGTGCCCCTTCAGTGTAGCTCAAAACCTCTCTTTTTAAAGTGTGGCCGGTCGGGCGGCATTTACCGGTATTCCGGTGGAAACACCTTCCCCGGGTTTAACAAGCCTTTGGGGTCGAATTGCTGTTTGATTTGCCACATTAATGCCAGGGTGTCGGCATCAATTTCGCGGGAGACGAACTCGCGTTTTTCCTGACCTATGCCATGCTCACCTGAAAGTGTACCGCCCAGGTTCAATACCAGATCAAACACTGCGCTCAAGCAGGGCGCTGCATTGCTTGCCTGTTCCGGATTCTGGCTATCGAATAACAGATTTACGTGAATATTTCCGTTGCCGGCGTGGCCAAAATTCACAATGGGAATTTTATAGTCAATGCTCAGCTTTTCCAGTCCTTCGATTAATGCCGGTATGGCGGTAATGGGTACCACGACATCTTCATTGACCTTATTGGGCGCTATTTTTCTGAGCGCGGGTGATAATGCCTTGCGCATGGCCCAGAGTTGCTGAATCGCATTTTGGTTGTCAGCCCGCGTGATTTCAATCAGACCATCGTTGTGAGCAGCAGCGCTCACGGCTTTGGAGCTTTCGCTGATAGAGTCTGGCGTACCTTCCACCTCAATCATTAATAAGGCGCCTGCATCGCCAGGTATGGCGACATCGCTGTAGTCTCGGACAATATTTATGGCAGCTGTATCCATAAATTCGAGTACGCTTGGTGTAACAGGTTGGCGCATAATGGCGCGGACAGCGGCAGAGGCGCTGTGAATATCTTTGTAAATTAAACGCAGCGTGTTGCGCGTTTGCGGGGTGGGTACCAGCTTAAGTGTCGCCTCGGTGATAATCGCCAGCGTACCCTCCGAGCCGATAAGCAGGCGCACAAAATCGTAACCAACAACACCTTTCGTGGTGATCACGCCGACATTGATTTCCGTGCCCTTGCCAGTGATCGCGCGTAATCCCAAAACGTTTTCCCGTGTACTGCCAT
>JAOUNW010000024.1 GCA_029880755.1 Gammaproteobacteria bacterium | reverse complement strand
AGTAGGCCCGGAAGATTAAACACCCGCGGTCGCCCATCGAGACCAATCATATTGATGTTAACGCGATAAGTGCGTTCCAGATCGGTCGTGGCAAACAAATGGGACATCAACTCCACGGCATCCACCCGATTTGATCTCGGCACAATAACCAGACGCATGGGGTTTTCATGGTCCGATTCATCACGCAGATCCTCGACCATAGGAAGTTTTTTCGCCTGCATTTGCTTGGCGATTTGCTCCAGTACCTTGGCACCCGATACTTGATATGGCAGGGCCTTGATAACTATCTCACCTTCTTCCGTTTCCCAGCGAGCGCGCATTCGAATACTACCCAGGCCGGTTTCATACATGGCGCGTATCTCTTCCTTGGGTGAAACGATTTCCGCTTCCGTGGGGTAATCCGGCCCCTGAACAAACTTCATCAGTTTACGTGCACTGGTTTTCGGGTCGTCCAGCAAACAAATACAGGCCTCAACGATCTCCCGAACATTGTGCGGAGGGATATCTGTTGCCATACCCACGGCAATGCCCGTAGTACCGTTTAATAACACATGCGGCAAACGCGCCGGCATGACGCGCGGTTCCTGCAAAGTGCCATCAAAATTCGGTGTCCAGTCGGCGGTCCCCTGCCCCAATTCGGATAACAGTACCTGAGAGAAGCGTGTCAGCCGCGACTCGGTATAGCGCATAGCGGCGAAAGATTTGGGATCGTCGGGAGAGCCCCAGTTACCCTGACCATCCACCAACGGATAGCGGTAACTGAAAGGTTGAGCCATGAGCACCATGGCTTCATAACAGGCGCTGTCGCCGTGCGGATGAAACTTGCCTAACACATCGCCAACAGTGCGCGCCGATTTCTTGAATTTGGCCGCAGCATTCAAACCAAGTTCGGACATGGCGTAAATAATGCGCCGCTGAACAGGTTTAAGGCCATCACCCACATGCGGTAGAGCGCGATCCAGGATAACGTACATGGAATAATCCAGGTACGCCTTCTCGGCAAAGTCTCCTAAAGGCAGTTGCTCTACGGTTGCCAGCCTGGGGGCAGAAGCGGCGTCAGCGGATCGTGCCGTTTTTTTCCTGGCACCAGGTCTCTTTGCAGTTTTTTTACTGACACGCTTGGTTGTTTTTCTGGTGCTTGTTTTTTTCTTGGCCATACGCTCTTACATTACCTCTGCCTTATCACCATTTTTCTCCAGCCATGCCTTACGATCGCCGGCGCGTTTTTTGGCAAGCAGCATATCCATCAGCTTATCGGCAGGATCACTTCCGCTTGTACGAACGGTCAACTGCACCAGCCGACGCCCCACGGGATCCATGGTGGTTTCCCGCAGTTGCTGGGGATTCATTTCTCCCAGCCCCTTGAATCGCTGCACGTTGATAGAGCCACGCAACTTGTCTTCCTGGATACGATCAAGCACCTGCTGTTTTTCCGTGTCATCCAGAGCGTAAAAAACCTTCTTACCAACATCAATACGGTACAGGGGTGGCATGGCAACGTAAACATGTCCCTGCTGAACTAACGCTCTAAAGTGTTTCATGAACAAGGCGCACAACAATGTGGCAATGTGCAGACCATCGGAATCCGCATCCGCTAGAATACAGATCTTGCCATAACGCAACCCACTGACATCGGTTGAGCCGGGATCCACACCCAGAGCAATCGCGATATCATGTACCTCCTGCGAGGCAAGCACCTCGCCCGAATCCACTTCCCATGTGTTTAATATTTTTCCACGCAGCGGCATCACTGCCTGAAACTGCCGGTCGCGCGCCTGTTTCGCCGACCCACCGGCGGAATCACCTTCCACCAGAAATAATTCGGACTGACCCAGATCCTGACTGGAGCAATCAGCAAGCTTTCCGGGTAATGCCGGCCCGGCGCTGATTTTCTTACGCTCAACGCGCTTGCCGGCTCGCAGGCGCGCCTGGGCGGCATCAATAGCCAACTGAGCAATGGCTTCACCCAAACTAATATGCTGATGCAGCCATAAACCAAACCCGTCTTTCGCGGCAGCCGTCATAAACACTGCTGCTTCCCGAGAAGAGAGTCTCTCTTTTGTTTGCCCGGAAAATTGCGGCTCTTTCATTTTTAACGACAACACAAAGCTGCATTGGCTCCAGATATCCTCAGGCGCCAGCTTGATACCTCTCGGTAACAAATTCCGATATTCGCAAAACTCCCGCAGCGCCTCGGTCAGGCCTGCCCGGAATCCATTAACATGGGTGCCATCCTGTGACGTCGGAATCAAATTAACATAGCTCTCCATGATGGGTTCACCACCTTCCGGCATCCAGACAATGGCCCAGTCCGCCTGCTCGTCGTCCGCCTTCTGATGACCAATAAAGGGCTCTTCAGGCAACAATTCGGTATCACCTAGCTCATAAAGCAGATAGTCTTTTAAACCATCCTCATATTGCCATTCTTCGTTATCGTCTTTATTGGTTTCATTGGTGAATGATACAAAAAGGCCAGGACACAGCACTGCCTTGGCACGCAGAACATGCTTTAATCGTGGAACACTGAATTTAATGGAATCAAAAAATTTTGGGTTGGGTAAAAACCGAATGGTAGTACCTGTCGTACGAGCGCCAACGGTACCAACAACCTTAAGACTGGATGTTTTCTGACCGTCGGCGAAAGTCATGCGATATTCCTTGCCGCCACGCCTGACCAAGACCTCCAGCTTCATGGAAAGCGCATTCACTACTGATACGCCAACACCGTGCAGCCCTCCGGAAAAAGTATAATTTTTGTTTGAGAACTTGCCGCCGGCATGCAGGCGAGTCAATATCACCTCCACTCCCGAAACCTTCTCCCCCTTGTGTTTATCCACCGGCATACCACGACCGTCGTCAATCACTGAAAGCGATCCATCCTTATGTAGCGTGACCAAAACCGACTTGGCATAACCGGCAATTGCCTCGTCGACGCTATTATCGATAACTTCCTGGGCAAGATGATTGGGACGTTCTGTCTGGGTATACATGCCTGGCCGGCGACGAACCGGCTCCAGACCTGTCAAGACTTCAATGGCTGATGAATCGTAGGTAGAACTCATTACTTATTGTAATTCCCTGCCTGGCAAACAGAGTGGTTTTAAACGGGTCAGGCTATGGACCTTGGGCTGTATGTATACATTAAGATATTGGGGGAGGTAAAGAAAATTCTTGGATTTTATGCCAGATCCGCCGCCAACGATTCCCTGACAGAGGATGGTATTGCGCTTAACTCTATCTGATAGTTTTTATGATCAATGCCCATGGCTATCATGGCGCCATTTTTTATCTGCGTAGTCATCGTTGCCGGCAATTCGAAGCGTAAAAAATGTACCGCGGAAGTCTTGTCTTCTGTGTCACGCTCAAGATCCTCATCGGCTATCGGATAAACCTTGTCACAACCTTCGGCACTGATCCAGACTTTGTCCTCAATACCCACCAGATTGGCCAATGCCGCTTGTCTTTCCGAGGCATCCTCGTATTCGATCATAAAAGTCGCCTTCAAATTTCCGCCATCCGGAATCAACGGATTATAGGCATCCAACTCTTCCTGTATGGCCTCAGCCTCAAAAATGCGCTCGATACGTAGCATTTCCTGGACCTGGTATTGAATAGTTAAACGGTCCTCAAAATATAATGTTGCATGCTCACCCAACATCACTTGACGATGTTTTTTGTGTTCGATGACTTTCTTCCTGAATTCGTCTCTGGACTGCGCATAATGCTCAAGACTCATCAAATCGTTACGTGTTAACTTGTTCATTATCTCTTTCCGGAAAACTGGGTTAAAAGCTAAATGCCGTAGGCCTTGCGTAACAGGCTTAACGGATGCTGCGGATGTTTGCCGTTATCCAGGCCGTTTTCTATCTGGTGACCCGCCATAGGGCAATCGCTGCCATAATAATCCGCCTCTGCCTTTTGGACACGGGAAACAACAGGGCGGCAGATTTTCATTGATATGGCATGGTACTCACTTTTAACGGCATAGGTGCCGTCATGTCCTGAACAGCGCTCGATAGCATCAATTTCGGTTCCCGGAACCAATGCTAGTACGTCGCGGGTTTTCATACCGATATTCTGTACGCGCTGGTGACAGGCAACATGATAAGCAACCTTTCCTAAGGGGTTCTTGAAACTGGTATTCAATTTGTTTTCTTTGTGACGCAGCATCAAGTATTCAAACGGATCAAAGATAGCCCGCTGAACCTTCTTAACATCAGGATCATCCGGAAACATAAGTGGCAATTCCTGCTTAAACATCAAAACACAAGAGGGCACGGGGGCGACAATATCCCAACCCTGATCCACTAATGCCGCCAGCACCGGAATATTGGCATTCTTGGCCTGTTCAACAGAATCCAGATCCCCTAACTCCAGTTTAGGCATACCGCAACATTGCTCCTTCTGAACCAGGGTAATTGCGATACCGTTATGTTCAAAGACTGCTAGCAGATCCTCACCTAAATGTGGTTCATTATAGTTACCATAACAGGTACCAAATATAGCTACCTGGCCTTTCGTAGATTGGGTTTCAGTAACATTACTAACCGTCGACTCGTGCTTGCCAATCCGTTTACGAAGGGTGTTACTGTGATAACTGGGAAGAATAGCATCGGGATGAACACCCAATACAGTACCCAGAATCTTGCGCCCCAGCTTATTCCTGTTAACGGTATTCACCGTCTGCACTACCACCGGAATACTGGCAAGCTTGCCCACCGCATCAGTACTGGTCAGGATTTTATCTCTATGCTTGGTTTTGCCTTTCTTGAATTGCACAGCCTTGGCCCGAAGCATGAGATGAGGGAAATCCACATTCCATTCGTGAGGAGGCACATAGGGACATTTGGTCATGTAACACAGGTCACAGAGATAGCAGTGCTCCACCACCTTCCAGTAATCAGTCTTGGCGACCCCATCCACCTCCATGGTGTCTGATTCATCGACAAGATCGAAAAGCGTAGGGAACGACTGACACAAACTTACGCAACGCCGACAACCGTGGCAAATGTCGTAAACGCGCTCAAGCTCCTTATAGAGCTCGTCCTCGTCGTAAAACGAGGTTTCCCGCCAATTAAGCGGGTGTCGGGTCGGAGCCTCGAGGCTTCCTTCTTTGCTTCCCTTCCGGGCATCAGACATGTTCTTATCTCTTATTTGGGTGTGCTGTTATAGCCTTTATCTGGAACTGATAACTGGATCTATATCAAAAAAAGGGCCGGGGATTCGCGCCGGCCCTTTCTCTACCGCCAATTATCTTATCCGTCGAGGTTATCCAAAGCCTTCTGGAAGCGATTAGCGTGGGAACGTTCGGCTTTGGCCAGGGTTTCGAACCAATCAGCAATTTCATCAAACCCCTCTTCACGCGCGGTTTTCGCCATGCCGGGATACATATCACTATATTCATGTGTTTCGCCGGCGATTGACGCCTTCAGGTTATTGGCGGTACCGCCAATAGGCAGACCTGTCGCAGGGTCACCCACCGCCTCCAGGTACTCCAAGTGGCCATGAGCATGGCCGGTTTCGCCTTCAGCGGTAGAACGAAATACGGTTGCGACATCGTTGTAACCTTCCACATCCGCTTTGGCGGCGAAATACAAATAACGACGGTTAGCCTGGGATTCCCCGGCAAAAGCATCTTTCAGATTTTTTTCAGTTTTACTGTTTTTCAGGTCCATTTTTATCTCCGCTATATAACTAATTGATAATCAGTATATTTTGATATTGGTATCTAATTTAGACTAATTCTAAATTATCGCTAACGATATTGTCAAGGCTTGGTATTCTACGGCTACTACTGTGGACGCTTCCTGTGCGATGATCTAATCAGACACATCTACAAATAACTGGCGCTTGCTGATGCTTCTTACCCAAGGATACGCCTGCCGATTTTGAAAAAACACCCAATCTTTTCGCATGCACCATACATCGGCAAGAACCCACAAAAAGAGTAAAAAAGTTGGCGTGCAGGGTATTCTCTACTAATATCACCTTAGACGGCGTAAAACCTGGAAATCTGGCGTACCTGGCCATTAAAATCAATAGGATATGGCGACCCCCAATACAGCCTCAAATCTAAGCGGTCTGGCACTCAGACTGGTTCGGGATCAGCTGCTCAGCACAGCTGACGCTGAGCAATTGCAGAGCGAGGCACAAAAGAAAAAGGTGCCTTTTGTCAGCTATCTGGTTGAAAGCAAAAAACTGGATTCGTTAACGGTTGCCCAGGCCGCCTCCAACGAATTTGGTGTGCCACTGGTTGAAATTGACGCCATTGACCCAGACGTTTTACCCACCAAGCTGGTCGCGGAAAAAATTATCGAGCGCCATCATGTGCTACCTCTCTATAAGCGCGGTACTCGCTTATTCGTAGCTGTCGCTGACCCCACTAACTTACAGGCCCTTGACGAAATCAAGTTCAATACAGGCCTGTCAACAGAACCGATCCTGGTTGAAGAAGACAAGCTAACCAAAGCCATACAACAGGCAATGGACGCCCAGGATACCACACTCTCTGACCTGGCGGGCGATGACGGCTTGGAAGACCTCGACTTCGCCACGGAAGATGAGGATGGTGGCAAGGGTGAAACCGGTGAAGACGGTATCAACGATACCCCGATTGTAAAATTCGTGAACAAGGTATTAATCGACGCCATTAATCGCGGCGCGTCCGATATTCACATTGAACCTTATGAAAAAAGTTATCGTGTACGTTACCGCCAGGACGGCATTCTGCAGGAAGTGGCAAACCCTCCGCTAGCCCTGGCGCATCGTATTGCTGCCCGAGTGAAAATCCTGTCGCGGCTGGATATCGCCGAACGGCGTATCCCTCAGGACGGCCGCATGAAAATGCGTATTTCCAAAAACCGCGCCATCGACTTTCGTGTCAGTACGCTACCCACCCTGTTTGGCGAAAAAATTGTAATGCGTATTCTTGATCCCAGTTCCGCCACCCTGGGTGTGGACAAACTGGGTTTTGAACCGGAACAAAAAGAGCAATTGCTAAAAGCGGCACACAGTCCCTACGGAATGTTGCTGGTAACAGGCCCTACCGGTAGCGGTAAAACCGTAACGCTCTATACCTGTGTGAATATTTTAAATTCTCCGGAGCGCAATATCTCCACCGCCGAAGATCCGGTGGAAATTAACCTGGCGGGCATCAATCAGGTCAACGTAAACGACAAAGCCGGACTCGATTTTGCAGCAGCATTGCGTTCTTTCCTGCGTCAGGACCCTGATATCATTCTCGTAGGCGAAATTCGTGATCTTGAGACAGCATCCATTGCTATCAAGGCAGCGCAAACTGGTCATATGGTGTTGTCGACACTGCATACCAATAGCGCTCCGGCCACGCTCAGTCGTCTGGTGAATATGGGCGTACCACCTTTTAACATTGCTTCAGCCGTTAACCTGATTGTTGCCCAACGACTTGCCCGGCGCCTCTGCGAGTCCTGCAAAAAGCCCATTGAGATACCGGAGCATTCTTTATTAAAGGCCGGATTCAAAAAAGAGGATCTAAAAGGCCTGGTAGTATATGGCGCGATAGGATGCAATAGTTGTAATAATGGCTACAAGGGTCGTGTCGGTATTTATGAAGTTATGCCCATGAGCGAGGAAATTGGTAAAATAATTATGCGCGGCGGCAATGAAGTGGAAATCAGAGAGCAGATGCTTAAAGAAGGTGTCTCCGATCTTCGTGCTTCAGGCCTGAAGAAGATACGGGATGGCGTCACCACACTGGAAGAAATCGATCGGGTTATTAATTCATAATTATGGCACAAGCAGCAACAGCAAAAAAGAAAACGGATACTACCTTTGCCTGGGAGGGCATGGATAAGAAAGGTAAAAAAATGAAAGGCGAAATGGATGCCGCCAGTATTGCTATTGTTAATGCCTTATTACGGCGTCAGGGCATTAATCCCACGAAAGTCAGGAAGGCTCCCAAGCCCCTGATGAAAATGAAAAAGAAAATCACCCCCAAAGATGTCTCGATTTTCACCCGACAACTTGCCACCATGTTAAATGCCGGTATCCCTATCGCCCAGTCCTTCGAGATTGTCGGCAAAGGCCACGAAAACCCAAGTATGCGGGAAATGATTACGGCAATAAAAAATGATATTGAATCCGGTACGAATCTGACGCAGGCCTTAAGCAAACACCCGCTGTATTTTGATGCCCTGTATTGCAACCTGGTGGCGGCAGGCGAACAGGCCGGTATTCTTGACACCATTCTGGATAAAGTAGCCACCTACAAAGAAAAGATCGAAAACATAAAGAGCAAAATTAAATCCGCTTTATTCTACCCAACCGCCGTAGTAGTAGTTGCGTTCATTATTACAGTCATTTTGCTGGTTTACGTGATACCGCAGTTTCAGACCCTGTTTGAAGGATTCGGTGCGAATCTGCCCGCACTGACTCAGTTTGTTATCGATCTATCCAAATTCTTTCAGTCATGGTGGTACGTTATAACAGGCGTTATCATTGCTGTCGTATCTTCCTTCACTTACACGTATAAACGCTCTGATAAGATGCAGGCTACACTGGACCGCCTGATTCTGAAAGCACCCGTTATTGGCGATATCATCAAAAAGGCCACCATCGCCCGTTTTTGCCGCACACTTGCCACCATGTTTGCTGCCGGCGTACCCCTGGTGGAGGCACTGGATTCTGTGGCCGGTGCAGCGGGCAACCGCGTTTACTATGAAGGCACTATGGCTATCAAAAATGATGTCAGTACCGGCACGCAACTGCAGACCGCTATGACCAGCACCGCACTATTCCCAAACATGGTCGTACAAATGGTGGCCATTGGCGAAGAGTCCGGTGAACTGGATAACATGCTAGGAAAAGTGGCCGACTTCTACGAAACTGAGGTAGATGATGCGGTTGAGGGATTAAGCTCCTTGCTTGAACCTATTATTATGGCATTTTTGGGTGTTGTGATCGGTGGCCTGGTGGTCGCAATGTACCTGCCCATTTTCAAAATGGCCTCTACCGTTTAAGACTCTGTGGTATTTCCGCAGACCCAGCCCTCGTTATAAAATTCATGGACGAGCTGCGCACTCTTTTCCAGACTTTTCCTGTTTTTCTTTACACCACAACAGGAATCCTTGGGCTTATTGTCGGTAGTTTTCTCAATGTTGTCATTCATCGATTGCCAAAAATGCTTGAGAACGACTGGAAATCGCAGTGCCGATCTTTTTTGGATATAGAAAACCAGGAAGATAAACAAGCGGCTAACTATAATCTGGTATTACCTGGCTCGCATTGCCCTCACTGCGGACACCAGATAACTGCCTTGGAAAACATTCCTATCGTGAGTTTTTTGTTGCAAGGCGGTAAATGCCGTGGATGTTCCCGCCCCATATCAAAAAGCTATCCTCTGATAGAGGCACTCAGTGCAATCCTGGCAGTCGCCATAAGCTGGCGCTTTGGCTTCGGCTGGCCAACCCTGTTCGCTTTACTGTTAACATGGGCATTGATAGCCCTCACTTTTATCGAC
The DNA here is from genome assembly GCA_029880755.1 of Gammaproteobacteria bacterium. Taxonomy (GTDB): domain Bacteria; phylum Pseudomonadota; class Gammaproteobacteria; order Acidiferrobacterales; family SZUA-150; genus JAOUNW01. The sequence goes on along the minus strand of JAOUNW010000024.1, from coordinate 7,851 downwards.
CTGGATCACCAATTATTGCCCGACAACATCACCTTGCCATTCTTGTGGATGGGGCTGTTTGTAAATATATTCACTCTATTTTCTCCACTGAAGGATGCCGTTATCGGTGCCATCGCTGGTTATTTGTTTCTGTGGACTATATTCCAGCTATTTAAACTGGCTACCGGGAAAGAAGGTATGGGTTACGGTGATTTCAAGCTGTATGCACTTTTTGGTGCTTGGCTGGGTTGGCAAATTCTGCCATTAACGATTCTTATGGCATCTTTTGTGGGCGCCATTGTTGGATTATTTAACATCCTTTTTCGTGGGCAGGGCCGGAACCAGCCAATCCCCTTCGGACCTTTTCTGGCCGCGGCGGGCTGGGTCGCCCTTATGTGGGGCGAGCAACTTAATCGGGTCTACCTGCATATCGCAAAAATACCCAATTAGCATAACTACGTTACGATGCTGAAAGTAGGATTAACCGGGGGCGTGGGAAGCGGAAAATCTACCGTAGCGGTATTTTTTTCCGAGCTTGGCGTGCCTGTTATTGATGCCGATGAAATTTCCCGAAAACTTGCGCAACCGGGCCAGGAAGGTTATCAGAGTATAGTAGCCGAGTTTGGTCAATCTGTTCTCGATAAGAATGGGGAAATTAACAGGGATCAGTTGCGCAAGATTGTCTTTACCGATGAGATAAAAAGAATGCGATTAGAGGCTATTATTCACCCCATGGTAAGAGAAGGGATTGCAGAGAAAATAAATCACACCAATGGCCCATACTGCATTATCGTCATTCCGCTTCTCATAGAAACCGGTTACCTCGATTTTGTCGATCGGGTATTGGTAGTTGACACAACTCCTGAGACTCAGATCAGCCGTGTCAAAAAAAGAAGTCAACTAAGTGAAAAGGAAATCAGAAATATAATGGCAGCACAAATCGGCCGCGAGGAAAGACTTAAACATGCGGACGATATCATCGAAAACAACGACACCGTGGCGCAAGTCAGGAGCAGGGTAAACCAGTTACATAGTCACTACTTAAAACTGGCGGAAACGCCACTTCCCGAATCTCAATAGCGACTTTCCGAGACAATTCTTCGTACGACACCGCCGGGGAATTCGGCACCCCATAAACCGCCAATCATGGCTATTCCCTGGGCGCCACGGGCCTGCGCAGTCTTTATGTGCCCGGTCATCATGCCGCCCAAGGCAAAAACCGGCAGCGCGGAGTACTGACATAATGCCTGGAAAGCGTCCCAACCCAGGTTTTTGGCACCAGGATGGCTTTGCGTCGGCAGCACCGGCGACAACACCACAAAATCCACACCCAGTTCTTCAGCCTTAGCTAATTCATTCTCATCGTGGCAAGAGGCGGCAACAAGGTAGTTTCTATCAGCCGGCAGTATCTTGCATTCGGCGAGGCGTTTGCTCGTTAAATGTACGCCGTCCGCCGGAACCTGCGACAGCAAGCTGATATCTGCATTAAGCAGCAGTTTTGCCTGATACCGGCGGCACAATTCATTTACTTGCTTTGCTGCATCACTGTACTCCTGCGGGGTTAACTGGGGCTCGCGCAGTTGTACCAAACGCAAGCCCGCCTCCAATGCTTGTTCCAGTCTCTTCAAAAAAGTGTTTATGCCTAAATGGCCAATTGCACTGATTGCATACAATGGCGGCAGCGCCAGTGCTCGAATTATGGGCTGGTTTGCATCAGGAAACTTATAGTGCGAGAGTTCGTCTCTCAGTGCCCACTGAATCGGCTGACCTTCCATGCCGACAACCACTCCCTCATACGAAAATACCCGCCATATATCCAGACAAACCTGTTTTGATGGGTAAGAGTGGGACACTCGAAACCACGGACTGCTTTCCCTGACATGTATTCCGAGCTCCTCAAGCATTTCCCGATTTAAGGCCTCGGCAGCAGTTTCACCTTTCTCGATCTTGCCACCGGGAAATTCCCATTTCCCTGCTTCATGGCTGTTTGGCAGTCGCTGTGAAATCAACACCCTGCCTGTTGCATCAGTAATAATTCCGACAACGACATGCAGGACAGTATCAAGTTCGGTATTCGGCATTAATGGTGACATAATCATGGGACAAATCACTGGTCCAGACGGTTGCCTGACTCTGACCTGTTCCCAAATCAATACGAATAGTGATCTCGTCCCGACTCATGACATTTTTTCCAGCCGCTTCACTATAATCATCGGCCACGGCACCGCTTCTGGCGATACACACGTCATCCAGATAAACCGAAACTGAGTCGATATCAATGTCTTTAACCGGGGCACGGCCCACTGCCGCCAAGATCCTGCCCCAGTTAGGATCACTGGCAAAAAATGCCGTCTTCACCAAGGGCGAATGCGCGACGGTATATGCCACTTCCAAACAATCGGATTCCGACAAACCATTGGTAACGCGAATGGTAATAAACTTGGTAATACCCTCGGCATCCCGAATAATCGCCTGTGCTAAGTCTAAAAAAACCTTGCCCAGCTCTTTTACAAACAACTGATAAGAATCTTCGCTATCGTTTTCTATAACAAGCTCACCCTGGCCTGTAGCAAAAAGCAGGCAGGCGTCGTTAGTCGAGGTATCGCCATCCACAGTAATGCGGTTAAAACTTGTCCTGGTAACCTCCTGCAATGCCGATGTTATAACCTCGGCGCTGAGCTTGGCATCTGTCGCAACAAATGCCAGCATGGTAGCCATGTCAGGTCGAATCATACCCGACCCCTTGACGATACCGGTAATGGTCAAACCCTTGCCATTGATGCTGGTCTTTACTGAAAAAGCCTTGGCGACGGTATCCGTAGTCATAATGCCGTGGGCGGCATCTTTCCACCCGTCGGCATCCAGTTTGGCCAGACAATCGGGTATAGCATTAATAATGCGATCAACCGGGAGCCGCTCACCGATAACGCCTGTGGAAAAAGGCAGGATTTCTTCAGTCTGGCAATGCATCTGTTCCGCCAATGCCTGGCAACAAGCCAATGCATCCTCCAGACCTTTTTGTCCGGTGGCGGCATTGGCGAAACCGGTGTTGATGATACACGCACGAGGGCTATGCCCGGCCAAATGCCGATGCGCCAAAACCACCGGAGCGGCGCGCAGTTTGTTGTTGGTAAAAACCCCCGCTACCCGTGTATTGGTGGCACACTCAATAATCACCAAGTCCTTGCGGTTACGCTTTCTGATTCCGGCGCTGGTCGTCGCCAACCGTATACCGGGAACAGGAAACAACCGGGGCAATGTTGACAGTCCGACTGCCATAATTTCTACTCCCTAAACGGAAAAAAGGGGATGCTCTCCCCTTTTTTTAACACGAGACATTGCTGATTGGAATCACTATATCATCAACTCAGCTTTCCGTGACATTGCTTGTATTTTTTGCCTGATCCACAGGGACATGGCTCGTTCCGACCCACTTTGCGACCCTGGCGCACCACCGGTTTATGGGCAACCGCGACATCCCCGCTTTCATCAGCTGCCGACATATCAGGATTAACATCAGGATGCATGAATTCCATATGTTCTTGAGGCGCCGCATGCTTGGAAAGCGTATCCATATCGGACTCTGTGCGCACCTGAAGCCTGGGTAAAATACGGATCACTTCATGTTTAATGCGATCCATTAAATCAGAAAATAACATAAATGCTTCGCGCTTGTATTCGTCCTTGGGGTTTTTCTGGGCATAACCACGTAAATGAATGCCCTGACGCAGATAATCCATTGCCGCCAGATGCTCTTTCCATTCGCGATCCAGAACCTGAAGCATGACAAATTTTTCCGCATCCCGCATATTTTTCTGACCGATCTCTCCGGCCTTTCGCTCATGCTCTTTTTCAAACTCACTAATTATACGATCACGTAAATCCTGCTCCGTCAGATTGTCATCTTTCTCAAGCCAACTTGCGACCGGAAGACGCATGGCAAACTCATGTTCCAGTGTGTGTTCAAGTCCTGCAACATCCCACTGCTCCTCCAGACTCTGAGGGGGAATAAAGGCGCCTATAACCTCATTGATCACATCCCGCCGGATATTCACAATGTCTTCCGAAATATCATCACTGGCCATTAACCGGTTACGCTGATCATAAATTACCTTACGCTGGTCGTTGGCGACGTTGTCATACTCGAGCAACTGTTTCCGAATATCGAAGTTTCGTCCCTCAACTTTTCTCTGGGCGTTTTCTATGGCACGGGTCACCAGTGTATGCTCAATGGCTTCACCCTGTTCCATTCCCAGCTTTAGCATCAGACCGGAAATCCGCTCAGAGCCGAATATGCGCATCAACCCATCTTCCAGCGACAGGTAAAATCTGGATGACCCAGGGTCACCCTGACGGCCCGAACGACCACGTAACTGGTTATCGATACGCCGGGACTCATGGCGCTCCGTTCCAATGACGTGCAACCCACCCGCGTTAATGACCTCATCATGGCGTTTTTTCCAATCGGTCTTGATTTTTTCCCGCGCCGACTCATTATCGCCGGCTAACTCCAGTTCCATTTCAAGATTTCCGCCCAACACAATGTCCGTACCGCGGCCAGCCATATTGGTGGCAATAGTAACGGCTCCTGGCCGCCCGGCTTGGGCAACAATATGCGCTTCTTTTTCATGCTGCTTGGCATTCAGCACTTCATGAGGAATTTTTTCCTTGTTCAGTAATTTGGAAAGCAATTCAGAACTTTCAATAGAAACCGTACCCACCAGTACTGGCTGCTTTCTTTCATAACAATCCTTGATATCTTCGATTACGGCGCTGTATTTTTCTGCTGCTGTCCGGTAAATCTGATCACCGCGATCATCGCGAACCATTGGTCGGTGTGTGGGAACAACAACTACCTCCAGACCGTAAATCTGCTGGAACTCAAAGGCCTCGGTATCGGCAGTACCAGTCATACCCGACAACTTATCGTAAAGACGAAAATAGTTCTGGAATGTAATGGATGCCAATGTCTGATTTTCACTCTGGATATGCACCCCTTCCTTAGCTTCAATGGCCTGGTGCAAACCCTCTGACCAACGCCTTCCTTGCATCATGCGACCCGTGAATTCATCAATAATGACGATCTCATTATCCTTAACAATATAATCCACTTCCCGGTGATAAAGGTTGTTCGCACGAAGGGCGGCATTCACATGATGGAACAACGCCAGATTGGAGGCATCATATAAATTAGTTCCTGATTCCAGCAAACCGGCCTGTGAGAGCAACTGCTCCACATGCTCATGTCCTTCTTCCGTTAAAAATGCCTGTTTGGTTTTTTCGTCGATGGAAAAATCACCCGGCCCGTCTTCGGTTTCCTGTTTGGTCAATTTCGGAATAATGGCGTTAATCTTTTTATAAAGATCACCGCTTTCTTCCGCCGGTCCGGATATAATCAGCGGTGTGCGGGCCTCGTCGATAAGGATGGAGTCCACTTCATCGATAACAGCAAAATAGCGATCCCTCTGATAACGCTCCTCGGAACTAAAAGCCATGTTGTCCCGAAGATAATCGAAACCGTATTCATTGTTAGTACCATAAGTAATATCGGCAGCGTAAGCAGCGCGCTTCATCTCCGGCCCGATACCGGGGACCACTACCCCCACACTCAAACCAAGAAAATTATATAATTTGCCCATCCACTCCGAGTCACGTCGGGCCAGGTATTCGTTCACTGTAACAACATGCACTCCCCTCCCAGGAATGGCATTGAGATACACCGCCAATGTGGCAACCAGGGTTTTGCCTTCACCGGTACGCATCTCGGAAATTTTACCGTTATGAAGCACCATGCCGCCGATTAATTGAACATCAAAATGGCGCATACCCAGCACACGCTTGGAGGCCTCTCGCACTACCGCAAATGTCTCTGGCAACATCTGGTCCAGGGTCTCACCTTTCTGAAAACGCTGCTTAAATTCCCCGGTCTTGGCCTTAAGATCAGCATCAGACAGTGCCGCGACCGTCTGTTCCAGGTCATTAATCTGGCTCACTACGGAACGCATCCGTTTAATCAAACGGGAATTACGGCTACCAAATATCTTTGTTAATGCTGTTCCGATCATAAGTTATCCAAATAGCGACTGCCTGCGCATAATTAAAGGCGCCGATTATGTAGGAAAACCCCGGAAACTTGAAGGCTGGAGGTGATTATTGACTGCGCTGAACCAAATAACTCTGCGGATTGACCGCCTGACCGTTGCGCCGGACCTCAAAATGCAGGTGGGGGCCGGTGGAGCGGCCGGAGGAGCCGACTTCGGCCACGGGTTGGCCCTTGGTGATGCGGTCACCCACTTTCACCAGGTTTTTGGCGGTGTGGGCGTAACGGGTGGTGTAGCCCTGACCGTGGACGATTTCCACCATCAGACCGTAGCCGGCCTTGATGCCGGCATGGCTGACGACCCCGTCACCCATGGCATTGATGGTGGAGCCCAGGCGGGCGGCAATGTCCACGCCTTCGTGATAGGCCCGGTGACCGGTAAAGGGATCGGCACGCATGCCAAAGTGGGACGAGACCCAGCCCCCGTGCACCGGCCAGCCCGAGGGGGTCACGGCGGCGGTCAGTTGTTTGTCCAGTAACAGGGATTCCAGGGCAGCCAAATGCTCGGTCTTTTTGTCCAGGGCCTCGGCCAGGGAGGCCAGGGTCACGAGGATATCGCTGTCGGCGTTACCGGCCAGGGTCTGTTCCGGCCCGCCCATGGCCGGGGCCTTGCTGAAATCAAATTCGCGGGCATCGATGCCGGCCATGCGCGTCAAGCGTCCGCCCAACGCATCCAGACGCAAGACCTGGGCCTGCATACGGCCCAAACGCTGGGCCAGGGCATTGAGATGGGTTTCGGTGCGGGACTGGGTCTCCCGCAACTGGCTACGCAGGGCGTAGACGTCTTGCTTCTGTTGGGCCAACAAGCCGGCATCGGCCAGGCCCGACTGCTGGGCCAGCATGCCATGGATCTTCAGTCCCACCACCGATAACATCACCGGTAAATACAACAGCCCCACCAGTACCAGCACCAGGACCTGGCGGTGGTGCAGGGAGACGTGTCGCCGAGTGCAGGCCTTGCCTGCAACTAAAATAATATTCATTACTGGTTAAATAATCCGGTATTTGGTGATTTCTGGTTCTGCCTAAATCTATATCTATATATAGTCTAGCTATCCTTAATGGCCAGCAACCTGAACAAAATTCATTAACTGGCTGTCGGCTTCATCTAATGACACCAACTCCCAGGCGTCGGGATCGTCCACCAACATGCGCAGTAAACGGTTGTTCAAGGCGTGGCCAGACTTAAAGGCACAGAATGCGCCAATTAACGGATGCCCCAGCAGGTACAAGTCACCGATGGCATCCAAAACTTTGTGCTTTACGAATTCATCCTTGTACCTCAACTTATCCTCGTTTACAACACCAGTGTCATCAAGAACGATAGCATTGTCCAACCCGCCACCCTGGGCCAGGCCGGCGGCCTTCATTGTTTCCAGGTCGCGCATAAACCCAAAGGTACGCGCACGGCTCACCTCGCGCACGAATGTGGTTGTGGAAAAATCCACTGTTGTGGTTTGAGTCGAGGTCTTGAGCGTCGGGTGGTCAAAATCAATAGTAAAAGTAACCTTAAATCCGTCGTAAGGCTCAAACGCCGCCCACTTATCACCGTCCTCGATCCTTACTGATTTTTTCACCCGGATAAAATTCTTGGCGGCTTCCTGCTCGGTAATCCCGGCAGACTGGATCAAAAAAACAAACGGGCCAGCACTGCCATCCATAATCGGAACTTCTGGCGCCGATACATCGATGTAAGCATTGTCCACACCCATGCCGGCCAATGCAGACATGAGATGCTCTACTGTGGAGATGCTGGCGCCGTCCCGCTCCAG
>JAOUNW010000171.1 GCA_029880755.1 Gammaproteobacteria bacterium | reverse complement strand
TATACCAAATACAATTACATATTCAACGATACCAGAATCCTGGAAGACATCGTTCGTGAAGCGGCCGACAACTATGATGTGAACTCCATGCTCGACTTGAGCAACGATGCAAGGGAATCTATATCCGAAATCGCAGTAACCATCGCTGATGTAGAGCAGGAAATCGAGTCTGAGTACAAACGTGTAAGGGACAATCTGAACATATCGACACAGGCTTATTCAGATTTATCAAGAAATTGGGAAGAAACCCATAACATATTTCATTTTTTCTATTATATGCTTGCGCTGTCCATTGTCATTATTCCCGCGGGGATCACCACTTTCGTTTTTCACATTTTCTCCAAACGAGTCGGTCATCTTGAAGTGTACGCGGAAAATATATCAAAAGAAGAGTACGGTCTTCCGCCATTCTCCGCCAAAGACAGTACCGGGCACCTGGCTGTCAAGCTCGGCCTGCTGGGAAGGCGCACACGAAACTTAATCACTGCCAGCCGCCGGCTGACAAAAGAAGCTGAAACGGCAAGAGATCAAGCTTCTTTGATGGCGAACCGGGACCCACTGACAGGTTTGGCTAATCGTCGCTATTTTACCGAGTATCTCGCTAAGGAAAACTCACGATTAAGTGTAACACCTAAATTTCTCATATTTCTGGATCTCGACAATTTTAAAGATATCAATGACCATCTGGGCCACGATATGGGAGACGCATTATTAATCACTGTGAGTGACCGGCTCGTGAAAATAGTCAGGCCCACCGATATAGTCGCTCGCTTGGGAGGAGATGAGTTTGCTCTGATAATAGACTGCCCGGAAGACTATATCGTTTCTATGGTTAACCGTATATTGGACTCAATCGTACATGCGATTCATATCAACGATACAATATTGCATATCAGCACCAGTATCGGAGTGACCTTGCTGAGAGAAACAACCACGGACATCAGCGAATATCTGAAGCAGGCGGACATAGCGATGTACCATGCGAAAAACAACGGTAAAAACAGCTATAAGTTCTTTTCCAGAGATCTGCAGGATAAACTCAGCTTAAAGCAGACAATGCTCACCGAAGTCAGGAAAGCTATTGAATTGGAACAAATGCTGGTGTATTTCCAGCCCAAAGTTAATCTGGCTACCACTGAAGTTGAAGGATGTGAGGCTCTGGTTCGCTGGAACCATCCGCAACGCGGTATTGTTGGTCCAGGCGAGTTTCTTTCTTATATTGAGAAAAGCAACCTGATGCTGAACCTTGGTGAGTGGGTGTTGTGGGAGTCTTGTCGAAAGATGAAATTTCTGCACGATAAGGGAATCAAGTACCCTTTTTCCGTTAATGTATCAGTTAACCAGTTTTACGCGCAGGGATTTGTGAACCTGGTTGATCGAGCAATTTCAGAAACAGGTCTATCCGCCTCATACCTGGAATTGGAAATCACCGAAACGATGTTAATGCAGAATCTGGATCAAGCAAAGCATACCTTGAGACAATTACGAGACCTGGGTGTCAGTATTGCTATCGACGATTTCGGCGTTGGCTATTCTTCAATGGGTTATTTAAGGGAATTACCGATAAACACGATTAAAATAGATCGCATATTCATTGCCAATATTCATGACGATGTAAAATGCCGCGCTATTGTCGAAGCAATTCTGGCAATGGGGAAAAGGCTTGATATGTGCATAATCGCCGAAGGTGTTGAAACAGCGGATCAAGTCAAGGCTTTAGTTGCACTGGGATGCGACATCGCCCAGGGATATTATTTTGCCAGGCCAATGTCATTTGAGGACTTTGAGAGTGAGTATTTTCCTCGTGCCAATGTCTATCAGCTTCGGGTTTAGCAGGCACGCGACAACGCCGGACAGTTTACTGTCAGGCTACCAGCAAAGCGCTGAATTCGTCTATTATTCTCTTGCCCGCCGCCAATACTGATGAACACATTTCCGGATCCTGATCTATCCCGAGACGGTGAAACGCGGGAATTTTTCCCATCTCTTGTGGCGGCATATGGTGTACGGATACCAGGGAATCCTTTACATTACGTTTTCCGATAAGGGTAAAAAAACGTGCAATGATCAAAAGGTCACTGTAATCGTCGTCACCCTCGTGGCTGTATTCCCAATTGAATACGTTTGCGGCTACATCAAAGTAGTCCTCATGAAAGTTCCATTTCGCCATCAGTGCCATACTGATTTCCGGCGTCAATTTATGCACCAGTTCCTGCAACACGGCCAGCTTGGCCACTTCGGGGTGTTCCTGGCAAATGTAATTAACGACAGGTACGGCGCCGATAGCATGCTCCAAGCCTAGTGACATAGCCTCGCTTTTGCTGAATTTGCCGAGTTTGTTAGCCAGCACATAGCTGTTGGCAGCCACTTCTACGCTATAACTCCATAATTGTTGCAGGAACTTTTTACTTAGCGGTGAATTATCCTTGAAAACATTCCTGAGCACATAGGCATGGACATGTGTGCGTACATGCGCTACGCCAATTCTTTGAATTGCTTCCGCAACATTCGATACCAGCTTGCTTGCACGGTAAATCGCGCTGTTCGCGACACGGATGATATGAGCCGATAAAACCGGGTCCTGCATAATGACTCTCGCGGCCTTTGTCAAGTCTCCGTCTTCCTGCAGCACTTTATTCGCCTGCATTGCCACATCGGGCAAGACGGGTAGCTTCAACCTGTCTTCCGCCAGAAGCTCGCTTATTTCAATTACCAGTGGATCACGTACCGTATCACTGAATCCTTCCGCTAGATGTGTAACAATTGCGCCGTGAGGCTTATCAAGCGCATTGCGCACGATCCGATTTTCAATCCACATATATTCGACATCTGACATGCAATTAACTGTATATTTATGGGGAACCAGGTGAGAAATGGGTTCCTTGGCACGCGCGGAATTGGAATCGATAATAAATGACTTGCCATCCTGAGCGGTAAGCTTCAAGTGCCCGTTAATGAGATACAGTGTTTTTTTGACTCCTGAACCGACTTCAAGCAGGCGCGTTCCTTTGCGTGCAGATTTAATCAGTGTACTGGCGGCAAGAACATCCAATTCAAATTGTTCTAACTGGTCCAGCGGGCGATATTGCAGTAGTGATTCCAGAGGAATCGTTCTTGGGCTCATAGCATGCTCCATTGGCTTTCTCAAAAACCCTGTTTATAATGTCATCTTACGCAAACGTATATTTACCCATACTGCCTCTTAAGCAACACACAGAAACCATCTACATAAAGACCCGTGGCAAACAACCTTGGCAGGTGAATTCTGTTATGAAGAAAGTGCGAATTGAATAAGATGGATATCTTCTCTTGCCTCTTTCAACATTTTTATGCTTTGTTTGGGCTCCAACCCAAACTTCTGGATTACTGGAAAATCATGCAACGGACGCTGATATCCACTTATCCCGCTACCTATCATGCTGTGAAGATCCGCCACCACCACAATGTCTACCAGTTCTATCGGTCCGGAATTCTGCGCTATATCTGCCGGCTTCGCTATAGCGTTAACGATTTCCTTCGGGAAGTTCCATGATACGAGAATTGCCCTGCCGATAATCGGCACCACACCGACCCTGACTTTTAACAGCCACTCTGCGTCATTGGCAAGCCCGGGATACTTCTCGACATATTTCAGGACCGGTAATTCGCCTATATCGTGCAACAATCCAGCGAGCATGGCTTCGTCCGGGCTGATCTTTGTATATCGTTTAGCCAGCAAGGCACTAATAGCGGCGACGGAAGTGGAATGAGCCCATAGATCTTTGAGACG
>JAOUNW010000023.1 GCA_029880755.1 Gammaproteobacteria bacterium | reverse complement strand
CCACTTCCTGCAACACATAATCACCGTGCTGATGCCCATAGGTATCATTAATCTTCTTAAATAAATCGATATCCACCATCAGGCAACTCAGGTCCTTGCTGTGGCGCATCCAGCGCTTTACTTCCTCACCCAGGCGCCGTTCAAAGAAACGACGATTGGCAAGGCCCGTTAACGGGTCCGTCAGACCGTCTTCCCTGAGCCGTTCGTGATTCACAGCGTTATCGATACAAACCGCGGTCACCGCCGCCAGATGTTCCAGAAAATCAGTCTGGGCGTCTGCGCTAAAATGGTTCGGGTGTTTGCTGCCCTGGTTCAAACAACCAATCAACCTGTCCTGCAGGATGAGTGGTGCAATGGCGACCGAGCCCAGGGTATCGTTGTAATTAGGGAATAACAGCTGCTGCATGGCACCATTGCAACGCCCAAGCATGGGCCGGGTGAAATGGGAAAACAGCTCATCCAGGGCTTCCGGAGTAATGCGAACGAAATCCGGATATTGCTGCGGCGTATTGGATCTGCCCTTTTCGAGCAGGCGCGTCATTTCATAATCGGGGTCGAAACAGGCAAGCGTGACACAATCGATATCGGGGAATGCCTGCGAGAAACCATCGGTGAACACTTCAAACAACTCCCGCAGGGAGCGGGCACCAATAACGCCAATTTCCACGTAACGAAAACCGGACCAGACACGTTCATTATCGCGAATTTGGGTTTTGATTCGGGAAATCTCTCTCTTCAGCTTCATAATTTCTACTGAAGCATTGGATCCAAATACCGGCATGTCTCCCTTAATATACGAACCCATTCGCGTTGTCCGCTGTTTCACCATCCTAATCAAAAAACAAAACTGCTTATGTATGTATTTTCTTTGTCTGCGGGGACTGGCAATCTATGAATTCCCCTGGCTTGTAATTAGATACAGTGTAGATCAAATCGAGGGAATTTCCATACAAACCCTATTCCTTCCTGGCCATGGCCAGAACCTGGGCGGCAACCTTGCTAAGCGGCAGGACTTTATCCACTGCTCCCATGGCAACGGCCTCCCCGGGCATACCCCAAACCACACTGGACTGTTCGTCCTGGGCAATAGTGGGTGCGCCGGCCTCATGGATTTCCTTCAGACCCAAGGCGCCATCGGCTCCCATGCCTGTCAAAATAACGCCGACTGCATTTGGGCCCACATTCTGGGCCACCGACCGAAACATGACATCCACCGACGGACGATGACGATTCACCGGCGGACCGTCGTTGAGACGGCAGACATAACGGGCGCCATCACGCATAACGAGCAAATGACTGTCCCCCGGCGCAATATAGGCATGACCCGGTAAAATCTGCTGACCGTCTTTGGCCTCGAACACCTGCATCTCTACCTGGCTATTCACCCTCGCCGCAAACGGTGCGCTGAAAGCCTCGGGAATATGTTGAGAAATAACGACCGCGGGCCCGTCTCCGGGCATCCCCATGAGCACTTCGCGGATGGCCTCGGTACCACCCGTTGACGCACCGATGGCAATAATTCTTTCCGTTGTCCGAAGATGGCGCTTCGGCCCTGATTTTTCGATAATAACATCCGCAGAATATTTCGGATCCACTCCCAAAATAGCACTGGCCCGTTTTTTCTCCTCAGGTTTGGGTTTCTTCTCAACAATACGCCGTTCAAGTGGGCGCACACGGGCCTCCGATGCCACTCGCACTTTCTCAATAATTTCTTCCGCGTATGCGTCGATGGTGTGCGACAGATCAATCTTCGGTTTGGAAACAAAATCGATGGCACCCAATTCCAGTGCCTGCAGGGTTGTGTCGGCACCCTTTTGCGTAAGCGTGGACACCATGACCACAGGCATGGGGCGCAGGCGCATGAGATTTTCCAGAAAGGTGAGCCCGTCCATTTTGGGCATTTCCACATCCAGCGTTAACACATCCGGATTCAGCTTTTTGATTTTTTCCCTGGCAACAAAGGGATCGCTGGCGCTTCCGACAACTTCAATCCCTTTGGCGGAGTTCAGAATTTCTGTTAGTAATTTCCTGACCAGCGCCGAATCATCAATGATCAGTACTTTAATATCTTTTGCCATGTTATTGCGGAATTATCCTTTTTTTCAGAACCGGCAGCGCTTGCCGCGCGGGTTCCTTATCGTTATTCGACGCGTGTTGACTATCTTATTTATAGCATTTGATCGGCGCTGTGGTGAGGTGCTAATACCCTATATATTCCGGGTATTCTGTCAGGTTGAGAGGCAGTTTTCCCCGTGATTTGGCCGGCCCCCGCCCCAAACCCAGAATAGAGCGGCCTGTAAAGAGTGCACGAAACCACCTGAGAGGGGCTACTGCATACCACGGTTTTGCTCTGGTTATGCTTCAACGATCGCATCGCTATTACATCGGTAGATTAGTGACCACCCAATTTATCAAGAAAGGTCTTCTCATCCAGCATGGTCACACCCAGTTCCCGTGCCTTGTCCGCTTTCGATCCGGCATCCTCACCCACCACCACAAAATCCGTTTTTCTGGAAACACTGCCGGCGACCTTGGCACCCAATTCCTGTAACCGTGCCTTGGCCTGATCACGGGTCATGGCGGCAAGCGTACCCGTCAACACCACTGTTTTGTCCGCGAACGGCGAACCGCTGACCTGTTTTTTCTCCAGGGCCGGCCAATGAATACCAATAGTCTTGCCGCGCAATTTTTTGACAATATCTTTATTGTGCGGCTGCCGAAAAAACGTATGAATACTTTCCGCCACCACCGGTCCCACGTCATCGACCGCGGTTAGCTGTTCTACACTCGCCGACATAATGGCATCCAGGTCGCCAAAGTGTCTGGCCAACGCCAGGGCCGTTGCTTCTCCCACCTGGCCAATACCGAGCGCATAAAGAAAGCGGGGCAACGTTGTGTTCTTGCTGACATCCAATGCCTTAAGCAGGTTCTCCGCAGATTTGTCGGCCATGCGTTCCAGCCCGGCGATGCGGGTTTTATCCAGGCGATAAAGATCACTGACATCCTGCACCAGACCTTCATCCACCAATTGTTCCACCAGTTTGTCGCCCAACCCCTCAATGTCCATGGCCCGGCGTGAAGCAAAGTGTTTAATGGATTGTTTGCGCTGGGCACTGCAAAACAGCCCGCCGCTGCAACGGGCGACCACCTGCTCGGGTTCATAAACGATACTGGAATGACACACCGGGCACTTATCCGGAAACTTGTATTTCCTGGCGCCGGCCTTGCGCTTGCTCTTTACCACCGACACAACCTTGGGAATCACGTCACCGGCACGCCGTACAATCACGGTGTCATCCACACGCACGTCCAGGCGTTCAATTTCATCACGATTGTGCAATGTGGCATTGGTCACCGTGACACCGCCAACAAACACCGGTTTGAGTCTTGCCACCGGTGTAATGGCGCCGGTACGTCCTACCTGTACATCGATGGCTTCGACAACAGTGAGTTCCTCCTGTGCCGGAAACTTGTGGGCAATGGCCCAGCGCGGCGCGCGTGAAACAAAGCCCAACTGTTGCTGCTGCACAAAACTGTTGACCTTGTACACCACGCCGTCGATTTCGTAAGGCAAGGCGCTGCGTTTAGCGCTCAGGTTCTGGTAATAATCGAGACAACACTTGAACCCGCTTACCCGTGTCACTTCCGGACAAACACGCAATCCCCATTGGCGTAACTGCATCAGACTGTCGTAGTGAGACACGGGCAATTCCTTGTCGGGTTGCACCTGTCCCAGGCCGTAACAGAAAATCTGCAACGGACGTTGGGCGGTAATGCGCGGATCCAGTTGACGCAAACTGCCGGCAGCGGCATTGCGCGGATTGGCAAAGGTCTTCTCACCCATTTTTTGCTGGCGCCGGTTGAGTTCTTCGAAACCGGCAAGCGGCATAAACACTTCGCCGCGCACCTCAAGCAAACGCGGATAGTCGCTGCCGCGTAAACGCAACGGCACCGAGTCGATAGTGCGAACATTATGTGTGACGTCTTCACCGGTAACGCCGTCACCGCGCGTGGCCGCATTAACGAGCTTGCCGTTTTCATAGGTGATACTCAGGGCCAAACCGTCCAGCTTGGGTTCCGCCACAAACTCGACGGTCTCCGTTTCCAGTTTTTCCGACACCCTCTTATAAAACGCCGCCAGCTCTTCCTCGCTAAAGGCATTATTCAATGACAGCATGGGAATAACGTGGGTAACCTTGGCGAACTCCGCCAGAGGTTCGGCGCCCACGCGCTGCGTGGGCGAATCGGCACTGATGAGTTCCGGGTGTTGTTGTTCCAGTTCTACCAGTTCGCGAAACAGGCGATCGAATTCGGCATCCGGGATTTCCGGATCATCCAGAACATAATAACGGTAGTTGTGATAGCGGATGGATTCCCTGAGCGCCTCAATACGGGCAGCGGCATCACCGGCGCGGGTCATTGATTAAACAGACGCAGTGCGGTTTCGCTACCGGGGATAATGCCCCACTCCTCCATGGCATCTTCCATGTCTTCAATCTGATGGCGAATGGCCTTGATGCCACTCTCTGTTAATACCTTGCCGTCCTGATCCACCATAGCGCCACCCAGGTCTTCACTCAAGGCACGTGCAGTCTCCACCATGTCATCAAACACGGCCACGGGGTTATGGGTACAGGGGATATGCATAAACAGGGTTAGGCCTCGGGCGGTCAGGGTATCCATTTCATCCGGGCTAAAGTATCCCGGCTCATACAGGTTGGCCATGCTGAACATGTGCCGGCAACCCTGCGCCTCATCATTCTTTTTGTGAAAAATATTCATTTCACCGAAGGCCATACCCCGCGACTGGGCCGATTTCTCAATGTCACGCCCGCTGAACTCGGTGCCCTCCGCTGCCGTCACATTAATGTTGGCAATCGCATCACACTTGTCACACAAGTCGCTCAGCTCTTTGGCCTTTTCAATGGCCTGCTCAAAGGTCATGGACAACTTGCTGGGGCGGTTCAGGGTATCGGCCAGTTTCAGTCCCAATTGACCGAAGGTATTCAGCTCTGACTCGCTAATGGGGCCCTTGCCGTCAATCAACTGGATCGCCAAAAACAAATCGCTGTATTGACTGGTCTCGGGATCGTTATCCAGATTGGACCAGACGCCCTCCACATACTTCAGGCCATAAATAGAGCGGGGTTTTTCCAGCAGGTATTCGTGTTGTTTATAAATACCCAGCGCCTTGTCGCGGCTGACGGGTTTCTTGCCGGGTAGATCAATAATAAAGTCTATCTGTGGGTCGGGCATGCTCTGGCGCTTTTTCGGCCGTCGGGGTTCCGTGTGCACTTCGCTGATTAATTCGCTGTCCTCATTATCCCAACTGGTGGCGGAGCTGGTATCCACATCCAGAGGTTGCGCTGCCACTCGCTCAAAACTTTCCAGCGTCTCGTAAAACGAGTCATCGGCATCTTTGGGTTTTCGCTCAGGGATAAACGCATCCGATTTCAGGAAACGCTTTTTGGATTGCTGCAGTGGACCGGGATTGATATCCAGGCGCGAGGCGGAACGCAGCGTCCGGTCGATGAGGGCAAGCGCATCTTTGGTGACCCGCCTGATCTTGGCCCGCCCCCGCTGTGCTTCATGGAAATGTTTGTTAACCCGGGCTTTGTCAAATGAACTCAGCACTACTACCGCGACAATAACCAGGCCAACCAGCAATAATGCTATTTGAAGAGTCATTCTTTACACAACCATCTCCATTGCTTCATCCATATCAACCGCCACCAGTCGGGAAACACCGGGCTCGGACATGGTAACACCAAGCAACAGATCTGCTATCTCCATACTGATCTTGTTGTGAGTCACATAGATAAGCTGGGTCTCCCCGGCCATCTCCTTAAGGGTGTTACTATAACGCTCCACGTTGGCATCATCCAGTGGTGCGTCCACCTCATCCAACAAACAGAATGGCGCCGGGTTCAGCTGGAAGATAGAGAAGATCAGCGACACCGCCGTCAGCGCCTTTTCACCACCCGACAACAAGTGAATCGTGCTGTTTCGTTTACCCGGCGGTCTGGCCATAATGGATACACCTGTGTCCAGCAGGTCTTCGCCAGTCAATTCCAGATAGGCATGACCGCCACCGAACAGGCGCGGGAACAATGTCTGCAAACCGTTGTTGACCTTGTCGAAGGTTTCCTTGAAACGCGTGCGGGTCTCACGGTCGATTTTGTGAATCACGTCTTCCAGCGTCTTTAATGCCTCGGTCAGATCGTTGTACTGTTTGTCGAGATAGGCCTTGCGCTCGGACTGCTCCTCGAATTCCTCAATGGCAACCAGATTGATGGGGCCCAAACGCTCTATGCGCTTGGCCACCTTATCCAGTTCCTCTGTCCATGCCTCTTCGGTGGCTTCCGCGGGCAACTCGGTCATCACATCCTGAATGGCAAAACCCAGTTCTGACAGCTGTTCGTTCAAGGTGTCCTGACGCACTTTCAGTTCCTGCTTGGCCATGCGTTCCTGTTCCACACGTTCGCGGATTTCCTGTGCCTGCTTTTCGTTATGGCTGCGCGCCTGTTCTTTCTCGCGCATGGCGGATTCCAGATCGGTAACGGCCTGACGTGCGGCCACCAGGCGCTCTTCCACGGCCATGCGTTTTTGCAAAAACTCTTCCAGCTGTTGCTTTAATTCATTTTCCGGCTGATCGGAATTGCTCAGCGCCTGTTCCAGTTCTTCCCGGCGGGCAATCAACTGCTGTAACTGGGACTCCAGACGGCGCACGCTCTGTTGCGTGGACTCGTACGTGGTTTTCAGACGCTGGTGTTCCACTTCCTGATCATGCAACTGATCACGAACACCGTTAACACCGGCACGCGATGCCTCCAGCTTTTGCTGCAAGGCATTACGCTTGCCTTCCAGTTCCTCGCGCTGTTGCGCATGGGTACCGGAAAGCGCTTCCGCCTCTGACAACAAACGCTCGGCATCGCCGCTGACATTGGCGTGATTCTGAATATGGCTCTGGACCTCTTCCTGTTCCTGATTAATTTGTTCACGCCGCGCCTTCAGCTGTTTTAAATGGGTCTCTTTGCTGCCCAGCTGACCGTGCACCTCGGTGCGCTTGCGGTTTCTTTCATTGAGTGTCTTGCGCTGTTCGTCACGCTCGATTTCCAGGTCCTGTACCGTGGCACGCGCCTGCTCCAGACGGCTCTTAACGGAATCGATTTGCGACTGAAGCTCCTTGATGCCCGCTTCCAGTTGTTCGATTTCCTTCTGGCGGCGCAGTACACCGGCGCGCGCGCCTTCCTGATGCACCAGGCTGACCCAGTTACGGCCAATCCAGGCACCGTCACGCGTGACAATGGATTGATGATCTTTCAATGACGCGCGCATGCGCAGGGCTTCCGCCAGGTCCACGGCAACCAGAATGTTGCCCAGAAAATCCCCAAGCTCGACGTCGCTGGTCACCTTCTGCGCCAGACTGCCGGCAACGGCATTGGCGCGATCGCTTTTTACGGTCTGATCAAACAGCACCAGGCTGGATTGCTCCAGCGATGTCAGGGCGCCGGAGTGTTTATCAAAGTTGTCCACGCAAATACCGGAAAGACGATCACCCAATACCCGTTCTACCGCCTTTTCCCAACCGGCCTCGACAGACATGGCGCCGGATAATCGGGGCGACTGGGCCACCCCTTGTGCCTGCAACCATTCATTCAGGCGCTGATCATGTTTGCCTTGCGCGGCATCCTGCAATTCCAACAATGATTCCAGACGCGCCTGTTTGCTTTGCGCGTCGCCACGTAACTCTTCCAGTTCGGAAGCGACATCTTCGCCTTCCTTGCGCACACTGACGATGCGCGCCTCAATCTGTTCAAGGGCCTGCTCCTGTTCTTCCGAGGCCTTGTCCAGGGCATTGGCCTGCAAGCGCAGGCTTTCCACATCTTCCTGTTGAATACTGCGTTCAATGTCTGCGAGTTCATTCTGCAAACGGCTCTGGCGATTGCGCAGGGTTTCCAGTTGTTCCTGAGACTGGGCGATACGGGTTTGCTGAACACCGCGGGCCTTTTCCGGCTCGGCCGCCATTTCATTGAAACGCTGCCACTCGGTCTGCCACGCGTGCATCTCCTGTTCCACACCGTGCAGATCCGCCGCCAGTTTTTCGTGTTCGCTGCGATAGGCGGCAAGCTTGGGCTCGCTGGCCTGAAGGTCCTGCTGCAACTGTTCCAGCAAGCGCTGATCGTCGGTCAAATGCTGGCTGGCTTCTTCCCAGGAGCGGTTCACCTGTTGCTGTTCACGCTGTTGCTGCGCGCGCGTCTCGCGCACATGCTGAATCTTTTGTTCAATACCGGAAATGTCGGCACCGAGGGAATAAAACTCACCCTGCACACCATTATAATGATCGTTGGCTTCCGTCTGCTGGCTGCGCAGGGACTCAATGGCCGCTTCAATCTCGCGCTGGCCGGCGATCACGCCTTCTAGTTCAATGTCGTGTTGCGTCAGTGCAGACTCGTGGGTCTTGATGGATTCATCCAGCCGGCGCCAGCGCAACGCCAGCAACTGGGCACGCAACGTGCGTTCTTCCTGTTTGAATTCCTTGTACTTGGCCGCGGCCTTGGACTGACGCTGTAATTTTTGTAACTGGGTTTCCAGTTCCTGACGAATATCGAGCACACGCTCCAGATTTTCTTTGGTGTGACGAATACGGTTTTCCGTATCGCGCCGGCGTTCCTTGTATTTGGAAATACCGGCGGCCTCTTCCAGAAAGGCGCGCAGGTCTTCGGGCTTGGCTTCCACCACACGCGTGACCATGCCCTGTTCGATAATGGAATAGGTACGCGGCCCCAGGCCGGTGCCCAAAAATAAATCGGTAATGTCTTTGCGGCGGCAACGTGTCTTGTTTAAAAAATAATTGGACTGACCGTCGCGACTGGCTTCACGCTTAATGGAAATCTCGGCATAAGCGGCGTACTGGCCCGGCGCACGGCCGTCGCTGTTATCGAATATCAGTTCCACCGTTGCCTTGCCCACGGGCTTGCGTGTGTTGGAACCGCTGAAGATGACATCGGCCATGGAATCGCCGCGCAGATGTTTGGCGGAACTCTCACCCATCACCCAGCGCACGGCATCTATTATATTGGACTTGCCGCAACCGTTGGGGCCGACAACGCCAATGAGATTGGAAGAAACCGGAATACTGGTGGGATCAACAAATGACTTAAAACCAGAGAGTTTAATATGTTTAAGACGCATAGAGTCGTTACAGAACCTGATGAAAAATGAAAAATTGCGTTACAATCCGCCGACGAAACGCAAACCTAGCATACAGCCGTTAAAATGCCTACTCAGCCATCCAAAGAACTGGAAACCTTCGACAATCCCTTTCCGGGCCGGGATTATATCATCGAGATCGAGACCCCGGAATTTACTTGCCTGTGCCCCAAGACCGGCCAGCCGGATTTTGCCGACCTGTACCTGGAATACGTGCCGGACCAAAAATGCGTGGAATTGAAGTCCCTGAAGCTGTATTTGTGGTCTTACCGCAATGAGGGCGCCTTCCATGAGGCCGTGACCAACACCATCCTTAACGATCTGGTGGCCGCTACTCAACCCCGATACATGCGTCTGCGTGCCAGCTTTTACGTGCGTGGCGGCATTTACACCACCGTGGAAGTGCAGCACCGGCAACCGGGCTGGCAGGCCCTGCCCGCCGACCCGGACCTGCCCCGGGAATCCCGCGAATTGCCGCAGAACTCGGGCGAACAAGGCCAAACCGGCCAAACCCATGAGCACGACTCGCGTTTTCGGCAACTGGGCGACCGGCGCCAGAACGCAGGGCGCTCTCCGTCCCAGGCCAAAAAGCAGGCCTGATGCCCGGCGAGGCAACTCCCGCGACCCCTTCCGACCCGATCTATCTGGGTATTGATCTCGGCACCAGCGGTTGCCGCATCGCCGCCATCGATGGCCGGGAAAAATTACTGGCCACGGCCGACACGGCCATCCCCACGCCCCAACGCCAAGGCCGGAAAATCAGCCAGGACCCAATGCTCTGGTGGCAGGCGGTGCAGACCTGTCTGAATGCCATCTGCCGTGACATCGACCCGGGCCGGGTGGCCGCCCTGGCGGTGGACGGCACCTCCGCCACCTTATTATTGTGCGACCAAAACGGCGTGCCGCTCACCGAGGCGCTCATGTACAACGACAGCCGCGCCCAGGCGCAGGCACAACGCGTCGCCGAGGCGGCGCCCCCGGATGCAGGATGCTTCGGTGCCAGCAGCAGTCTTTCCAAATTATTGTGGTTTCAGGACCAGGGGCTGCCCAATTCAACACGCCATGCCCTGCACCAAAGCGACTGGATTGCCGGCAAGCTCGGCGGCCAATGGGGTCACAGCGATTACAATAACTGCCTGAAGCTGGGTTATGACGTACACGCCCTGGCCTGGCCCGGCTGGCTGAAAAAACTTAAGGTGC
This sequence comes from Gammaproteobacteria bacterium, assembly GCA_029880755.1. GTDB lineage: Bacteria > Pseudomonadota > Gammaproteobacteria > Acidiferrobacterales > SZUA-150 > JAOUNW01. Next base: position 6,953 of record JAOUNW010000023.1, on the reverse strand, counting down.
CCGAAACGCTATTGCCCACAGTCCATGCCCCGGGCAATACCGTGGGCCACATTACCGAAGCCGTAAGCAGTCGTTGGGGATTTCCGCGGGAAACAAGAGTGGTGGCCGGCACCAGTGACGGCGTGGCCGCGTTTCTGGCGGCAGGCGTCAGCGAACCGGGGCAAGGTGTCACGTCATTGGGTTCGACACTGGTGATTAAACTGCTTTCCCATGTCCCGGTTTCGTCCCCGGCCCACGGCATTTACAGTCATCGCCTGGGCAACCAGTGGCTCGCCGGTGGCGCCTCCAACAGCGGCGGCGCTGTCTTGTTGCAACACTTCACAACGGAACAACTGCAAGCCATGACACCCCAGCTGGACCCGGAGCATTTATTAAACCTTAACTACTATCCCCTGCCCGGCACCGGCGAACGCTTTCCCGTCAACGACCCAAACAGAACCGCGCAACTCGAACCGCGCCCAAATAACGATGTGCAGTTTTTTCAGGCCATGCTCGAAGGCATGGGCCACATTGAGGCCCGGGGCTATCAACTGCTGCATGAACTGGGCGCGCCCAAAGTAAAAGAAATCAAAACCACCGGCGGCGGCAGCCACAACCCCGCCTGGACCAAAATACGCGAGTGCATCATTGGCGTGCCCATCACGCCACCGGCTTCCGCCATGGCGGCCTATGGCGCGGCGTTGTTGGCAAGCGGTGTGGTACAGCGAGCGTTTGGAGGGTGATTGGGGTTACACGTTAGCCAACGATTATTAAGGCGGGAATAAAATCTCGAGAGTTTTTACTTTGACCTCAAATAGTGTCTTAACTGTGTATGAATAGATTTATTAATCTCTTCCGATTACTTATTGCGCCCCACCTCCAATTATTTTTGTCTGGGTTTCAAACTGTTGCCCAGTAATGCTCCTGACGTAGCTAGAAATGCCAGGCCAATAGGTCCGGTTGCTAACGCAACTGCAGCTACGGTACCTAACATTCCACCAATAGCGGTGTTTTTCCTACGAATGACTTGCTTCTTATTTTTCGATAGAGGGGCGTGTGTGTTTCCAAATTGTTGACGGGCGTTTTTTGTACTGTTGTTACCCTTTGATCTGTTACACGATGGACATGCAGCATATAGGTTATTCAAGTGATCAGTGCCGCCTCTAGACCTGGGGCTCGAATGTTCTATTTCCCACGGGGCTCGGCCTGATATCTTGCCGTAATTACAAAACGATAACTTCTTATGGCAAATATGACATCCACCATCAGTACGGTTGTATATTTTTCTCAATTGTTCTTTCGTATATTTCATTGTGATTAGGGGAGCAATAAGCTTTCCTCTGGTGGATGGTTCTGTTTGTGCATAAATTGAAGAACTATATCTGGCGGGAAGCGATGGCCACCTCGAGTCATTAGAATATAATTTTTCAAGACTACGTATATATTTGCAGCACGATCTTTTTCTTTGCAGCACTCTTTATAGGGTAAGTCAGTGCCACAGCCACAATATTCATCATCTTTAATTTCAAGTATGCGCTCTAAGGTAATGTTGGCAGACTGAGGCCCAGGCCAGCTACCAATGATTTCTAAATGCAAGTGCTGTGTCGCCCACAGACAGTAGATGTCTAATAGGTCAATAATGGGCTCGCCAAACACCCATGCATTATTATCATTCGGATCAAAGGCACAGATTGATCCATCGGGAAAATTGGTATGCCTCGGGCCAATCCATATGTAGTCGATAATGGAATGGGACCAGAAACCCCAGCTTCTGACATGCCGTCTGGTCATGCTAACTCTACAGAGAAAAACGGCCTTTCTGCCAAGGTTGGGCAGAAGCTGGCTCTCAGTGAGTAACCAAAAACCGTCGCGGTCATGCCAAAACTGGGTACTGGGGTAGGCATCTAGCAATGTGTCAAGCTCGCTTGCGTAAGCGGCTTGAATACTTGGCTCGATGACCTTACTGGCCTGACGGGACGTCCAGGGTTTACTGGTTTCCCTTTCCCCGGAGGAGGGCCTTTGCCATGATCCGGTTGTGGATCGTTTCTTTCTTGATCTGACATCGTCAGTCTCCTTGCCCAAGGGTTTAAAAGGAAAAGTGGGTTTGCTGGGCACTACAAACCCACCTTCCATCACGTTTGGATAAACTCGGTTTTTAAGCTGCTCCCCGATAACCCTAAGTATTTCAATAGGGCCGGCGCCAGGTATCTGTGCCGAATTATTCGGCTCGAATTTCTGAGATTGGCTAAGCGCAGCTGACATCATGGCTATCCTTTGGGAGGAAAAGGATCCTTTCCATAGGTGTTGCGCTCGCGGATCTGCCCATTTTTTCCGTGTATCAGCATCTCCGTTTTATTCTTGATTGCAGTATTCCGGGCCTGCGAAATAGCATCAGATTGTTTCTGATGGATAGAAGATGCCTTTGAAGCCCCTTCCGACTTTACGGCCCAGCCACCTTGGTGTGGTACAACATGTTGATTTTTCTTAGACATATCTAGCTTTTCCCGTATAATCTAGTAATATAGGTACGTATGATATATCTTACGTTCTATGTAGTCAAGTCTATTTTTATGTAGTCGTTTGATTTATCCTTATAAGCAGATAATTTAGAAACGAGGTAAAAAATGTCGCTTGGAGCCAGACTTAAACAACTGCGTACAGACAAGAAGAAGGGGTCTCTACAAAATGTGGCTGATGATATTGGAATATCAAAGGCCCACGTGTGGGAGCTAGAGCGGGGTACTACTAAAAACCCGTCTATTGAATTACTAAAAAAATTCGCAAATTATTACAGTGTCAGTATCGATTATTTAATTGGTAATGATAATGATAATACCGGTACTAGCCCTGATATATTGAGCTTTGCTAGGGAACTATCAGAGAAGAACCTAGACCCTTCTGATTTAGCAGTTTTGCGTGCTGCTGCTGAGGCCTTGTATAATAAAAAAAATGCTTGATATTGATCTAATGGAATTGGCTGATCTTCACAGGCCGAAGGATATAGTTTCAGAGATTTATCATCAGAATCCTGGGTGGGATGAACCTGTATCGTTGGAAGAGTTGGCAGATAGATGCGGTATTAAGGAAATAAGATATGAGTCACTTAAAGGTATTGAGGGTGCTCTTATTGCAAATGATACGAAGTCTGAAGGAATCATAGTAATCAACTCGGATGCTAGACATCACAGAAGACGATATACGCTCGGACATGAACTTGGACATTATTTGATCCCACACCATGGGTTTCAGATGTCATGCACATCAAAAGATATGAGCACTAAAATCAATAAAGACATTAAAATGAATAGCTCTCAAAACATTGAGGCAGAGGCAAATGAATTTTCAGCAAATCTGCTAATGCCAGAACCATGGCTAAATAAACAAAAATGCTTTAGTAGGGAGCCAAGCATTGAGTGTATAAAATTTCTAGCAGATAAATTAGATGTGAGCTTTCAGGCTTGTGCAAATAGATATGCCGATCTGCATGATCGGCCAGTAGCCGTGGTTTTTAGTCATATGTTGAAAGTACAATATGGGTATACCGGGGGGGAACATCCATTTTGGTTGAGGTATGCAAAAAGAGGATCCAGTATTCCTAATTCATCGCTTACTGCGTCTCTAGGTAAAGTAGATGATCTGACATTTCATAATGATGAGTGTGATGCCTCGCTATGGTTTGACGAGAACAAATATTATTGCCTGCCAGAAACTTGCATTGAGGAAGTGTATGTTCAAGAAGATGGATATATAGCTACGTTATTGTGGTTTGAGGACGAGATAGAAGAAAAAGAAGAAGAATAATTGGGGTCAGAGTAGAAACTCTGATTTGTTACACCAGCTCCAAAAAACTGAAATATCATACACCACCACCCCTCCCAGCAATAACTTACTGTCTGGTCCTAGTGTTTCACGAGATTCTCTTTCACGATCTCCTGCTTGAATGTGAACACGTTGGGGTCGTTGGGGTCGATAATGGCCCGGACCCAGTGCGTATCGGGAAAGCCGATGGTTTCCACTCGGGTAAAGTTTTCGATGACGCGCTTGCTGTGTGAGCCGTATAGCGGCTTGTCTACGCGAAACAGGTGCGTATCGCCGTGAACGTAGACAACCGGTTTACCGAAGGCCAGTGTCTCTTGTTCCAGCGCCGCCAGGAAATCATCAAATCCGGTTGTCCTTTTCTTCTCGGGCGCCTTTAGGCCAACTCCCCGTAACATGTACTTCTCCTGCACTTTATTGGGCCAGCCATTTTCAAATTGCGGGTTGGCCTGGGCAATGATCATAATGGCCCTGTTTTTGTTTCGTGCCGCCAAGGCAAACGCCTGCTTCATCCATGCCAGATTGGCGGCATTACGTTCTTTATATTCGGCATCCATGTCCGGTGTGCGACCCAGGTTGTTATTGCTCCCCATCATGTGCAGGGTGACAAACATGACATCCCCATAAACCCAACGTACGTTCTCCCGGTATTTTGCGTACCTCGGATCAGAGCTCTGCCGAGTCAATGGCAAGGTGTGTTGCCCCAGGCTCTTTTCTCCGCTGAAGAACATCTGGCGTAACTTCGATAGCCTTTCGATCGGATCATAGGGAACCGGCTTCGCCCGCCAGCAATCGGTCCAGTCATTGTCGCCCGGCGCCACAATATAAGGGTGTTCTGACTTCATTGCCCGAGCCAGGCGATCCTGAAAAACGGCATCACCGCATGGCGCCAGGCCCTTTGTCGTATCCTTCCATGTCATGCCATCTCCCCACATATCGCCATTGTGTGCCACAAAGGCGAGATCTTCCCTGTCGATTGCCTTCATCAGGTTGGCATACTCTTCCTCTTGCTTGCCGTCATAGGGCATATCCCCGATGAGCGCGAATTCAACCTTGCCGGCCGCCTCGGACTGGCCTGTTTGTGGACCGGCGCATCCGGCCAGGATTACGACGCCGCATAAGATAATCTGAGTAACGTACACGCCTGCAATCCAACGCCAGCCAAACAAGCTGAAGTCATGGGTAGCCATATCTCCTCCGACTGATCAAACCGACGGTGGTTAACGGAAGAATTGTATAGCAACGGTGAGCCCTAGATATAGGGGTGCTTAGATGAATGATTAGGATCAGAGCAAATTCTCAGGAGCTCTTACTCTGATCCCAAGGCATGCTCATCCGTGTTAAACCGTGCGGCGCGATCATACCGTTCGCCGGTGTAAAATACGGCATCCGCTTGAAAACAGCCCGCGGCACGCATGACCGCGCCGATGTTTTCCGGGGTTTTGGGATTGATCAGCCCGAGACTTACCTTTGATTGAGTTTTGCCATTCATTTGGAAAATATCTTAATGGATTGGGGAAGGAGTACAAGTGAAAACACTTTCCCTCACCCTAGCCCTCTCCCGGAGGGAGAGGGAAGGTCGGTAAAGATTGGTACGGGTTGCCCCCCTCTCCCGCTTGCGGGAGAGGGCAGGGGTGAAGGTGAATCGTAAACCCTCTTCCTGAACCGCCTACGGCGGATTCGCTTACGCTTAATCCGCCCTACTTTCATTGTGCCGGGCAAAGATAGAATTTAGCTTGTGCCGATGACAGCACCGACTGCGTAGGGCGCAATGGATTTACTATTGCGCCAAAGGCAGTTAGCTTGGTCCGACCCGGATCGGTCGACCGGTTTCCCTTTTATTGTTTTTCCTTTGATTCTGATTCCCTCCTGTAATGTTCTTCCATCACTCGTCTTGTCTCGGCCTCCAGTGCCTCGTTTTCTCTGCGCATGACCTCATATTCCTCGTCACGTTGACGACTGGCCTCTCGCTCTTCTTTTTCTTCCTGAACGCGCTTAAGACACTGTGATTGCGCATAGGCTTCGTCATGCAGGCAGATATCACCCAGCCCTTCCATGGCAGCGCATCCATTCAAAACAATTCCGGTGAATATCAGGATGGATAATGTTCTTGCTCTCACTAATTCATGTCTCCAGATTGACTGTGGAATAATTGGGGTCAGAGTGAACTCTCAAGAGCTTTCACTCTGACACCAGAATAATTACAGACGACGTAGGGCGCAATCGCTTTTTCATTGCGCCGGGTTCCCCTTTCTCGCTTACGGGAAAGGACTGGGGGTGAGGGTGAATCTTAAACTCTCTTCCTGCGGGAGAGAGAATCGCCTTAGGCGGATTCGCTTACGCTTAATCCGCCCTACTTTATATTGTGTAGATCAGGAATCAATTAATACCAATGCCAGCACCAAAACGGTTAGGAGATAGCAGACTATGAGGGGAAGTGAAATTGCCAGGGCCTTCGCGTCGATCTTTTCGGGGTAGATTGCCTTTACTCCCAGGTAACCCAACAATCCCCCGCTCAACCACCAGGCGGTAAAGCCATAGCCATAATAAACCTCAAAGGCCACTCCCCAGACTGTCATGGCGAGAAAGGCCGGGCCGGCGAACAGCAGACACCAACGGTTGCGGAACAGGGAGAGCAGGAACCCGACAATAAACAACTCGTTAACCAACCCAAGATACAGCCCGCCGCTGGTTTTAAGGAATAACTTTGGGTCCAGAGATTTACTGCCTGTGAGAATTTTTAAGACATCCTTGGCGCTGTCCTTAAGTAAGCCATGCGCCAGTTCCGCCCCTTCATGGCCGATGTATTTACGCAGGCCAATGGGTAGGAACCAGGAGGCGGTATATAGCACCACTATCACTGAAGACAATAACAACCATTTACGGTCAACCCGGGACGTCTGAGCGGGGGTATCTCCCTGTGCGTCCAGCACTTCTGTTGTTTCCTGCTCCATCACTGCGGTGGATTGCCCTGCCCGGCCGACTCTGGAAACGGATCGATAACCGAAATTTCCCGATGTGAAGACTGGCTGATGAATTCTATGATCTCGTTTTGCTGCGCCTTGGTCAGATCATGTAGGTTTGACCGGAAGCTGTAGTCAGTGCCGTCACTGAAAAGAATCTGGTAATACGGCTTCCTGACTATATTGCCATTGGGC
>JAOUNW010000082.1 GCA_029880755.1 Gammaproteobacteria bacterium | reverse complement strand
ACACGGGGAATGGCGAAAACGGTCAGGCGCGTCTGCCCTTCCATTTCTGATACACATGCACACGGTAGGCAATCAGCAGCAGACCTAATACCTCAATCAAGGTGCCGATCTCGGCATACCCACTAATTCTCAGGACGGCGCCAAAGCCGCAAAGCAAGGCCACCATCATCGAGAAATAGGGCTGCTGAATGGTGTTCTTCTTTAGCAGGGTAAATACCAGCACCACGCCCCACAAAACGGGCAACGCAAAACTTAATTGAAACACGAACTCCCCCTTAACCCATGGTTACGTTAATAATTGAGATCCCGCTAATGTATTTTTGTATTTATGGTAGAGCTGGATTTGGCCGATCGCCGAGGTCCATTCTAAAACGTTTCGATAAATCATGAAATAGAGGGTCTTAAGGCCCGGAAAGATTGGGGAGAAATCCGGGCCAAATTATGGCGACTCCCACCGCAATTGCCAATAAAGCCCAGCTTCAACCAGTAAGCCCACGAAACAGTCCCTGGAAAGCAGCCCTTTTAGAGTACCCCATCGCATCCTTCAGGATTACCCTGACCCTGACTTCTCAGCATTCAGTAATACTGACAGCCAGTCCACCTAATGCGGTTTCCTTGAATTTTTGCGACATCTCCAATCCGGTTTGTTTCATCGCGGCAATGCAACTGTCCAGGGGAACATAGTGATCACCTTCACAACGCAAGGCCAAAGAAGCGGCGACATAGGCCTTCACTGCACCAAAACCATTGCGCTCTATGCAGGGTATCTGCACTAACCCCTTTACCGGATCACATGTCATACCAAGATGATGTTCCAGTGCGATCTCGGCCGCATTTTCAATTTGCTTGGTCTTGCCACCGCGCACGGCACACAACCCGGCCGCTGCCATGGACGCAGCGGAACCCACTTCTCCCTGACAACCCACCTCGGCACCGGAAATTGAGCTTTGATGTTTGATAATACCGCCGATAGCAGCGGCCGTAAGCAAAAACTCACGAATCTGTTCCGTTGTACCGCCTTCATGCTTCACAAAATAATAAAGCACTGCAGGAATGACGCCGGCTGCACCATTGGTTGGCGCTGTCACCACCATATGGCCGGCAGCATTCTCCTCATTCACGGCCATGGCATAGGCGCATAACCAATCATGTAACGATGCGCCCTGCGGAGCATCTAGCAATTGTTCATGCAAATGTTTCGCGCGACGCGGCAACTCGAGACCACCCGGCAAAAACCCCTCTGCGACCAACCCTCGTTCCAGACAAGTCAGCATAGAATGCCAAATTTCATCCAGTCCCTTGTCCAACGCTTCGTCGGAAAGAAACTCAAGCTCGTTGCGGCGCTTCATGGCGGCAATGGATAAACCACTGCTGTCTGACCATCGCATCATCGTTTCACTCGTATCAAAGGGATAGGGGCATGAAGGCGCCGACTCCAGTTTTAGCGGCGCCACTAACTGGTGAATCTCCTCGAGCGTACTCACGAAGCCCCCACCAATAGAAAAGTAGGTTTTAGACAGTACTGACATACCTGAGGCCTGCTGTAAGGTGAAAATCATCCCATTCGCATGCTCAGGCAGCGGGTCACCTTTATCAAAAACAATATCGCTGTCCGGCGAGAAGCTCACTACAGAGCGACCTTCCATCGTAATATCAGGCGTCTTTCGGATACGCTCGATCAAGGCCTCCACATCTTCGCTGGCAAGCGCTTTGGCGGTATAACCGTGCAAACCCAAAGTCACCGCGCTGTCAGTAGCATGGCCTTTTCCGGTGTAAGCCAACGAACCCTTTAGGGTGCAGCGCAGTCTTAACGACTCCGTTGGGTGCTGTGAAACATAAGTCCTGACGTGGACCATAAAATCATTGGCGGCCACCATGGGGCCCAGCGTGTGAGAACTGGACGGGCCAATTCCTATTTTGAAAAGTTCCAGTACGCTAAGAAACATAGTGCGCTCTGCCAGGCATCCGCTTAGGTAATTAGATCGGTTCTGTGATTTGTAGAGCCTGCACGGCTTTCAGAATCTCCTGTGCGTGGCCATCCGGGCTTACCCCGTATTGCACATCCACCAACAGGCCCTCTTTATCAATCACAAAGGTGGAACGCACAATGCCCATTTTCCGGACGCCATTTTTTTCTTTTTCCTGCCACACCCCATAGGCGTCACAAAGTTCGCCTGCAGTATCGGCCAGCAAATCCAGCTTGAGCCCAAACTTATCGATAAAGGCCTGATGACTGGCACACGAATCCTTACTCACCCCCAACACAACGGCATCGGCATAGGCAAACTGGGTTGCCAGCTCTGTAAACTGGTTCGCCTCAATGGTACAACCCGGGGTGTCGTCCTTTGGGTAGAAATACAGCACCACGGTTTTATGCCCCAGATAATCCTTAAGGCTGATGGTTTTATTATCCTGGTTAGGCACACTGAACCCGGGAGCGGTCTGATTTTTTTCCAGCATGGCGAAGACTCCTGCTATTGAATCAGTACGCATTGTAAGCCAGTCCTAACCTATAATGACGCTTGGATTTCTAGGGAATAATTATTTACTATTCAATTCACCATGCCGAGCACCAAACCGATTTTAATCCTGCAACTCCGACCGGAAGACGCCACGGCAGAGAGTGAATACCAGCGTATTCTGACATACGGCCAGCTCAACGCCGAAGACACTTGTCGGTTTCGCATCGAGCACAACGGTATCCCGGAGAACCTCGACCTCGACCACTACGCCGCCATTATTGTCGGGGGCAGTCCCTTTGATATCAGCACAGCCAATCACAAAAAAACCGACATCCAGAAAAAGATCGAGGCCGATTTTCAACGCCTGCTTGAACAGGTGGTCAAGCGCGACTTCCCCTTCTTCGGTGCCTGTTCGGGCAACGGTCTGTTGGGTCATTACCTCGGCGCGCCTATTACAACGCGCTACGGCGAGGCCGTGGGATGCGTAACGTTGGACATTACCAATGAAGGAAAACAAGACAAACTATTAAAAGACTTCCCACCCCGCATCGATGTCCTGCTCGGCCACAAGGAGGCCTGCGATGTTGTGCCTGAAGGTGCCACCTTACTGATGACGGGCAGCCAGTGCCCGGTGCAAATGTTTCGCGTGGGTGACAATATCTACGCCACCCAATTCCACCCCGAGGCCGACCCGGAAGAGTTTGCCTTACGCATCGACATCTACGCCAACCACGGTTACTTCGAACCGCAGGAAGCCGAGGCATTAAAAGCGGCGAGCAATAAACCGACGCCCCATGCCCAGGAGATACTGAGAAGGTTTGTGGCATGGTATTTCAAGGAAAAGAGAGAAAGCGATCTAATTTCTTTTCCGACTCAGCGTGAGTAACGTCACCTACCCCTACTTGAAATCAATAATTTCGACCCCATGTCAACAATTCTTCTTTTAGTAATTGGCATCAGAATAAGCACTATCTACCTACAGTACGTAGGGCGCAATAACCAACGGGAATTGCGCCGTATTGTGATTGTCTTTGTTCTCCGAGAAACAGTGTGGCAATACAAATCAATCGAGTCTGACCCTAATGATCTTGCTAATGATCTTTATCAGTATTACTGATTAGCTATTTACTCTTAGCAGGCGTATTGTGTTGGTTTACTCGCCGTCACATCCTTACCCTCACCGACAATACCCAAACTGGATGGAGCTACGCTTGACGTGACGCATTGTGTGTCACATTGAAAGCGGCTGACGGTTCAGCATAGGAGATATCCATGCCTACCCAAGACAACTTTTCTAAAGCCACTATGCCCCTATTTACTAAGTATGATTTCCGCGGATCAGAGGCTAATATAATACTTGAACGCGACCAGGTACAAAGTAGTCGCCTGCATGAGCCAACCTCTCGCAGGTTACTCACCGATCCAATGACTGGTGAAGACATTAAAAAGGACAGCTATACCCCGTTCCTGAAAGATGGCAATCTGACAATTTATTTCAAGTCAGATGAGAGCCGCGATCGATATAATGCTCTTCCATTCAATCACCCCTATCTCCATTTGCCCTACCCCGCAGCAATTGACGACGATCGAGGCGGTTAATGATTGATAATACTTTATTAGTATTTTTCAATCCCGGAAACACAGAAAACTAATTTATTAACCAGGTATCAATATGAAACAATTTATGACTGATGCATATGCATCAGAATCCTATAGTCTCTATAGAAGTATTCGCAAAACAGAACTGGCTGAACAGCATTGGAATCGAGAAAAATCGTGCGATCTTGCCAAAGGCGAAGGTATCCTTTTAAATAACGACCACTGGTCCGTGATTTCCTATTTGCGCAAGCAGTACCTCATGGAAGGATTACCGCGCCATGCACGCCAACTCGCGAATAATCTTACGCGCCATTATGAGCTTAAGGGCGGCAACAAATTCCTTCGTGCTCTTTTTCCCAGTGGACCTGTTACCCAAGGCAGTCGATTTGCCAATCTGAGATTACCGCCAGAGGCAATCGATCCTTCGCATGGCTGTTGTTACTAATTAACGACTAAACGAAAAAGGGCTCAGACCCCGGTTTTGGGTAGCAGTACGTACGGCGCAATAACCAACGGGCATTGCGCCGTATTGTGACTGTCTTTGCTCGCCAAGAAACGGCGTGGCAATCCAAAACAATCGAATCTGACCCTAATGATCCCGTACGTAGGGCGCAATAACCAACGGGCATTGCGCCGTATGGCTATTGTCAGCAGGAATTGGGCCTGTCCCCGGTTTTGGGGTTTCCTGCAAAACCGCGAAAAACAGCGAAAATACCTTCATGGCGTAATCCTCCCTGATTCTGTCTTGATTAGATCGGGCCAGTGTACGATAAATGGCCCATGTGCGGGCGAATGAACGTCACCGATCATCCGGGTATCCAGAAATTGCTGGATTATTTGGGTCTCGCTATTCCCGCTTTCCCGCCCCGATTTAACATTGCACCCGGCGCCAGTCTTGTGGTGGTCATGGCGCCACAGGGAAAACCGGAACTGGCCTCCATGGATTGGGGACTGATCCCGGCCTGGGCCAAACAACCCAAGCTCTTAATTAATGCGCGGCGGGAAACCATCTGGCAAAAAGGCAGCTTCAAGAAGCTGATTGCCGCGCAACGTGTGGTGATCCCGATTACCGGTTTCTACGAATGGCACCGGGACGGCACGACCAAGACACCGTACTACATCACCCCCAAAGACGCCCCGGCGTTTGCGCTGGCCGGGATTTACCAAATTACCCCAGAGGCGGAATTACAATGCTGTGTTATCACAACCGGCTCAGACCACGACACCATCATGCGCCCCATTCATGATCGCATGCCGGTATTGCTGCCCCCTGGAGCGATGACGGATTGGTTGCAGTCACAAGACAAAGCGCAACTGGATAGCCTGATGGTAAGTAACGAACCAATCAAAGCGACAAAGGTATCGGAGTATGTGAACCGGGCCAGTCATGAAGGGCCGGAATGTGTTAAGCCGGTTTAGGCCGGCGCGAGAAGTCGTTCTTTTTGCGTCTGGGTTCTTCAATAAACCTCTTCCAGAAAAATGTGGTCAGAGAACAAGTTATTCTATTATTAAAGAGTATTACTCTCTGACCCGACTTTTTGTTTTCTCCAGTCGTTTTGGTCGGCATTCCCTTCTGTTAGCGACGTAAAATACGCTGCCACCAGCGAAGCGGTGGCGGCTTTGGTTCCTCGTTTGATTTCTCGTCCTCCATACTTTGCGACCAAACCAATGAACCTTTGGCACTGTAAACGAGGCCGTGCGTACCCATGCTACGCCATGCCTTCTCGTCGTTCATTTTGTCTCGACTATTTGTATTTATCTCCCTGGCACACGCAATGGCCTGCTCAAGATCGTCAAACTGACCGACCTCATGATCGTCGCTGGGCCAGTCGAAACGATCACTGGACAATACGCGAAATGGGCTATCTTGTTGTTCTCTGCTGTTTCTCGACATAACAATTACCTAGTGTTGGGGAAAAATTGGATCAGAGAACAATTTATTCTAAATATTAGAGAATATTACCCTCCGACCCTATTTCTCCGTCTCTATGACTTAGCCTTCAGCCATGAGCGGACGCGTTCGACACACCCACCCGTGTCATCCCGTATCTCATATACCCAAAATCGCATTACGTCTCAACCAAGCTCAAACATGTCGGCTCTGGGGTTGCACGAATGTCGCGGGAGGCAGTGATGCCGGGAGCAACCGCCATGTTATCGTTGCTAACTAGCAGCATTACGCACTTTTTCCCGTGCAGCTTCTAAACTGTCAGCTCCAGTTTTTCTCAAGATTGCCCTCGCATAATCATCACTAAATGCTGTAACTATTCCGCATTTGTTAACATTTATTAAGTAACTAATACCGTCTTTTCCTTCATCACCTGCTTTACCCTTTGCACTCTCAATCGCAAGATCAGCGAGTTTATCTGCCGTTACATCTTCTATATTCTGTCCTATATTTGTATACAACACATAACGCAGGCCCTGCCAATTTTCTTTTTTCTCTACCACCACCCTATCAGGATTTGGTTTAAATGGCCTTGTGTAGTGTTTACCCGATTTTTCTTTTCTAGTTTCTCTACGCCAAAGAAGATCTTCCGCACTGGCTAAACTAATCTCATCTTTCAATACTAAGATTTGACCATTTACAGGGAGGCCACCATCTATGACCGGAATTACTGTTGGTGCGCCATCTCGAGTATTACTACTTCTAGCGAACTCGACTGGAAATGGCGTTATTACATTCTTTATCACGTTTGTGATTAATGGCTCAAGCTCTATCCCTGGGTCATCTAGCAAAGATCCATAGGCTAAAATACCTATTGTAGCCAATTTAATTATCCTTTAAGTGTATGTTTAGTAATTCTTATAGAAAGCTTCAGCTGTAAATTTATCAAATTCTTCTGTTTTATCAGAGCTTCTACTTATTACTTGCCATGGCTCTAAACGTGCTATCTCTGTTTGTAAATCTTTTGCAGTTTTATTACTGCAGCCCAAGATATCTTGAACTGAACTAGCCGATACGCCCTCGCACTGAAATATATATGCAAATTCAAGAAGTTCTTGGAAATTGAAGAATTTCTGTTGATAGTCATTGGGTGATTGGGAAGCGAAGAAAACCACAACACCTTTCGAACGACCTTCGCGAATAATCCGCTGAAGGAACATATTTTTTTGACTGAGGTAATTATGCGCCTCATCTATTACGAGTATTGTTCTAATGGTTCGACGACCTTCTTCTACCGGGCTGTCTGGCATTGTCGCCATTTCTTTATATAAGCGCTCGATCACCAGATACGCGACTAGCTCTTTTAGGACTGGCATGGCATGAACATCGATGAGCATTGTACGATTTGATAAACGCTCAATCGGCTCAACAGAATTACCGTGCTTCCAGAATAGATCGAAATCGGCCAAATCTCTTAATACTTCAATCAAGCTATCATCTTTCTTATTTTCTTCTTCGTACATTAATGCCGCTATTTCCATAATGTCCTGGAAATCTGGATATGGACGTTCAGTTGGTGCACGTTTGGCATATGCCGCACGTATTGCCTCTGTTAGCGCCCCCTTCTGAACAACACCAAGTTTTGAATTGATCGATGCAAAACTCTCGGCCTTTTCACGAGCAGACACGTTAATGGTTTGCTCATCATAAGCCGGTTAAATAAATGGATTAATCGGCAGACTCTGATTACCTTGCAATAATCGATAAGGCGTTACTTTTGCAATTTCCAGAAATCGATTGTTGTCGACCACATCGCCCTTGTAATCAAAGTATATAAAATTGGTTTGATAGTTTGATTGAACCCTGATATCAGAAAGTATCTTTAATAGAAACTGTGTTTTACCCACGCCTGGCTTACCCATAATTGCAAGATGTGAATTGGCATGCTTGGCAGTATTGTTAAGCTCCATGATAAGCTCATTTTTATGCAGCAGTGTACGACCAATAAAAATATCAAGCCCCTGACCCAGCATTTCACGACGCCCCGAAAATTCTACTTCTTCGACGAGCCTACGAATAAGCGAGTCTGCATCGCGCCCACACTCTTGGTACATCTTCTCTAGCAAGAACGCGCCTGAGTCGATATGATTCTTCACGATCGAACGATTCGAATAAAACTCCTCTTCACTGATATCTGGCTTTTTGTGAACATAAGATATCAACGTTCTCAGGAAGACTTCGTCCTCACCAATAAATGTTGGTCGTTTAAGCTCACCTCCATTAAAACTTGGGCTTTGAGCAACCTTTTCACCATCCTGAACCAAGGATAAGGTAAAGGCTATTCTCGCAAGTGTCGCTTTTTCTAGCTTGGTCTCAAACCGTAATGCGCTTAAGACATCATCTGCGTCACTGGATGTATAAAGCCGATCCGCCATTATTTAGCCTCCCAGAAATAACCTTCCTTGAAGGTAGTAAGCTCCTGCCGCTGATCAAACTCAAGGCATGCTGCCCCGCTCAGACGGGGCTTTAGTGAGCGATAATAGTCATTATCTATCTCGGTATCCGTTGACAAGATAACAACCTGTTCACCCGCGTTCGGGAAATAGTTATTAACGATGTTGTCACGATGCGTACTATCTAGACGTGATAATGGTGTATCGATAATAATCGGTAGTTTAAGCTCGCTGGTCTGCGCCAAGCCCCACAGCAAGGAAACCGCAAACACCTCTTTTTCGCCAGCGGATAAAGCTGACTTACGAATTTCATGGCCGTTGCGATCTGTAATATGAATCTCGTAGGTCTTATCATCAATGGTGATGTCTTTTATTAGCCCACTTCGACTAGATAGCAGCCGATACATCTCAAAGGTCTTCTCTTGCAGCATATGGACTTTATTCTTGCGAAGTCTCACGATAAATTGATTTAGCAAGTTGGCAATGGCATCACAATCTTCAATAAAATCATGCTTTTCTTTAGAAACATTATGTTTTTCATAAAGTTTCTCAATTTCGACTTCAATGTCATTAATACGTTTTTCAAGACTCAAAATATCTTCTTCTAACAAACGTAATTGCTCTGTCTTACGACCTATTTGAGTAGAGCAACTTTCCATCTCTGCCTGTAACTGCTCAAACAATTCACGTTCTGTTTCGGTTAGCACACTACCCTGAGCAACACCTTCCAGTTGGCGTATTTGCACTTCCAGTTCACGGGCTTCTTCTAGTAATGGCTCCAGCAAGAAAATATCACTACCTTCCAACGTCTCCATTTTGTTTAGTACGCGTGCG
>JAOUNW010000170.1 GCA_029880755.1 Gammaproteobacteria bacterium | reverse complement strand
TGATCAATCTGGGTAGCCAGTTTTCGATAGGCGGCGATAGTCATAAATACTTCCGATGCCTTGAGACTGATTTTATATTGCTGGAAATCATAACGATCAAGGATATCGATATGGCGTAACGCGGACTCAACCAATGCTTCTGGCGTAGGTTCGCCGTATTTCTTTTGCAAATCCTTTTCCAGCGATCCGGCATTCACGCCAATGCGGATCGGTATATTATGATCTTTTGCAGAATCTATTACCGCCCTTATCCGATCTTCCCTCCCGATATTTCCAGGATTAATTCTTAAGCAGTCAGCTCCTTGTTCTGCTACTTTAAGGGCGATCTTGTAATCAAAATGAATATCCGCAACCAATGGCACATTAACCAGTTTACGTATTTGTCCAAATGCGTCTGCCGCTTCCAGGGTCGGCACTGACACACGGACAATATCGGCGCCTACACTGGCGAGCGCATTGACCTGCTCTACTGTTGAATCAACATCGGTTGTTTCAGTGGTGGTCATGCTTTGAACGCTGATTGGGGCATTTCCGCCAACAGCAACATTTCCGACAAAAATTTGGCGGGTCTTTCTGCGTACCACGGGGCTTTGAATTTCCATGAAGCTACCTGACTAGCGCTGGCTCTCTACTCTTGCTTACCCAATACAAATCGTGCCACTAATCCACGCTTATGTTGGGCCACGTTATATTCCTTACCATTATAAAAAAGCTTTACTCCATCAACATTACCCAGAAATATTCGGAATGGTGGTATGCCTTCGACCGTTACAATACGGCCACTGGCTACGGTTTCATACACCAATTTATTTCCATCGGCATCCCTAACATCCGCCCACGAATCCGCTTCAACATACAACACTATCTGACTTTTTTGTGCTGTTGTCGCCACTTCCTCTTTTTCAACAACAGGGGCCTCTTGTATCGGTGTTGATCTCTCATTGGCTACCGTTGGTGATTGAACTGCAACATCAGCAGCAGGCTTGCTGCTTCCAAAGACATTGCTGGACGCCTTTGGCTTGGCAATTTCAGTTTTCGCCGGAGCGGGAACAGCGACCGCCTGATCATTGATTTTAGCCGCTGCCGCTGCCTCACCCCCGGTATCGATGCCCGCAGTGTTGGCGCTATTTGGATCCTGCTCTTCCATGGCCAATTGAGGCGGTCCAAGCAACTCCTGCGGCTCCATGGTGGCATCAGCAGACGTCGAGTCTGATCCCGACGCCATAAGTTCCTCTTCCTGACCTGTCGACCCATCTTCACCTTGATTGACGAAAAATACCGTAATTCCAAGCGCAACGACTGCAAAGAAGATGGCGATAATCTTGATTATTCTTGCGTCGCTTGCGACCGCCGCAGACGCCTTGTGTTGCCCGGTTGCATTGAAGTTTTCTTTTTTCTTCTTGACCGCTGTAATGGTATTGAACGCGTCAATTAGTGGATCTGAAGAAACCCCAACCAAGTGAGCATAATTTCTAATGTAGCCTCTTACGTAGGTTGCCTCCGGTAATTCACCAAAATTATTACTTTCCAGAGCAGTAACTCTTTTTGGGGACAAATGAAGCTTGTCCGCTACCTGTTCAGTGGTCAGGTTTGCCTTGAGCCTTGCCTGTGCAAGAACATAACCAGGATCAATACTGTTGGCTTCCTTGTTAGGAGCTGCGCTGTTTTGTTCTTCCATACGATTTTCCTGTATAAACTATTAAACCAAAGTTAAAGTAATGAGCGTTTTGTTACGGCCTCATCATTTATTGCTGGCCAATCTTTTGGCTTCCGGCGAATCAGGAAACTTTCCTTTAAGCCGTATCCGGTAACTTGCCGCCGCATTTCTGTCCCCAAGCGTTTTTTCCACTTTGTACGCCAAGTAGAGGCTTTCCGCTGTATCCTGGCTGATGGAAAAAAAACGCTCCATAAACGCTCTTGCCGACAAGGTATTACCGGTTTCAAAGCTCAGTTTTCCCATATGATAAAGCGCAACGGGTAATTTTGGATCCATCTCCAGAGCGGCCCTGAAATACTTTTCTGCCTCAATCTTGTTACCGCCCTTGATCAGGCACAGACCTGCGTTCAGGTTGGCCTGAGCAGGTGTTTTGTATAGTGGATTCTCCAGCGCCTTGTTAAAGTGTTTTACCGCTGTATTGAATTTGCCGCGCTCACACAAAAATACACCAAAATTATTCTGTGCTTCCGCGTTTTGCTCATCCGCGCTTACCGCTCTATTGAAATGATATTCCGCTTTATCAAAATCCTTAAAACGCCATAACAATAACGCCATGGCATTATTGGCTTCAGGGTTGCTGCTATCTATTTCCAGCGCTTTCTCAAACTTTTCCTTCGCATATTCCAGTTTGCCACGCTGCATATACTCAATACCCAGGCTGATATTTGTATCAATCAATTTATCCTTCTTGTCCTGCTCTCCCTGCTTTTCGGCATTTGTGGCGCAGGCACCAAGCACAAGAACACCCGCCAAAACCAAAAGCCTCATCAAAGGATAATTTTTCATTTTACCGTCCCGACATTTTCTTGCAGTTCCATCCTGGATGTCCGGCGCGTCCTGTCCGTTATACGGCCAGCCAGTTGCCCGCATGCGGCATCAATATCATCGCCGCGAGGCCTGCGCGTCACAGTCATAATTCCCGCCTGCATTAATATTTCGCGAAACGCATCAATTCTATTTTGAGGCGATCGCCTGTATTGGCTGCCCGGAAAGGGATTAAAAGGAATCAGATTGATTTTCGCTGGCAGCCCCTGCAGACACTTTAATAATTCTTTTGCTTGGCCATCGCTATCATTTACTCCATCCAGCATGACGTATTCGATAGTCACTCTGCGTCTTCCTGCATCATCCCCTATATAACGTTTGCAAGCTGCTATTAACTCTCTTATAGGATATTTTTTATTCACAGGTACCAATATATTGCGCAACTCGTCATTAGGTGCGTGCAAGGAAACCGCCAGACTTACCGGACAAACATCGAATAATTTATCCAATGCGGGGATAACTCCTGAAGTACTAAGCGTAACGCGCCGTTTTGATAAGCCATAAGCAAAATCATCCAGCATGATTTGCATAGCGCTGACCACGTTGTCAAAATTAAGCAACGGCTCACCCATTCCCATTAGAACCACGTTAGTGATTACCCGATTACTGCCCGGCACGACACCGCTATGGAGTAACTGACTGGCGGCCCACAACTGACCGATAATTTCTGCAGAAGTTAAATTACGGTTAAAGCCCTGCTGCGCTGTCGAACAAAACGTACAGTTCAGGGCGCAGCCAGCCTGGGAGGAAACACACAAGGTGCCACGGTCCTCTTCCGGTATGAAAACAGTTTCAATGGCGTTGCCATCGTCTAACCGGAAAAGCCATTTACGGGTACCGTCAACGGAAATGCTTTCCTTTATCAACTCCAGGGATTTAACAGTGCAACTCTCGCTCAACTGCGATCGTAGCGTCTTACCCAAATTTGTCATCTTCTCAAAATCGAGTACGCCATGCTGGTGAATCCATTGCATTAACTGGTCGCCACGAAATGGCTTTTCTCCCATGTCCGCCAACAACGCCCGTAAGGCGTTTCTCTCCAGACCCATTAGATTAATTTCGCGGCTCGCTGACATTTCGCTACCGTGTACGGGGACAAACACCGTTTTCGCCAAAGAAGAAAGCGATTTCAGCCTTGGCTGTGTCAGGACCGTCAGAACCGTGGACCGCATTTTCATCAACGGTTGATGCAAAATCAGCGCGGATAGTCCCGGGTTTGGCGTCTTTGGGATTGGTGGCACCCATGACTTCGCGATTTTTTGCGATGGCATT
>JAOUNW010000169.1 GCA_029880755.1 Gammaproteobacteria bacterium | reverse complement strand
AATATTCAACGCATTGTTGTAGGTTGATCATTCTGGTTGGTACGTTACCGTGATCCTGGATTGACCTCAAGAGAAGGCGTTTGCCGGATTTAGCCTGTCATCTGAATTATTCAATATAAACATAGGGTTAGCAGGATGGAGTGTCCTGGTACTGATAGAGAGGTAGTTAGTTGAAAATCTCTGACGTTGGCGCAGCTTAGTGCCAACGATAGTTTATGTCAGTCGTTATCTTCAGGTAAGACAACGTCGGTGACCACTACTGACTCAATGGCGTTGTTGTACATGGCAGCTAATTCCTCGGCACTGGCATTCTGATCGGTAAGATGTGTATGAACGCTTTCCATCAGCTGAGTGGCATTGAAGGGTTTCAGAATAAAGGCGTTGGCACCGCAGGCGTAGGCACGCTCTCTGACAATGTCGTCTTCGGCGCTGGTCATGACAATGATGGGAATATTGCTTAACTCGGGCTCGTCCTCGCCGCGCAGGGCGCAAATAAGACCATAGCCGTCCAGGTTCGGCATCATGATGTCGGTGATTACGAGATCCAGTTTTTCTCTTCGGGCCATTGTAAGGCCGATTGCACCATCGTTGGCCTGGAGAACCTGATACCCTTGTTCCAGAATCCGGGCAACACTCACGCGTATGACCCGTGAATCGTCCACGACCAGGATGCGTAGTTTGCCGTCTTCTTGTCCCATATGGCTAATTAAAGGAATTTAAGTGATTGGTGTCAATTTCAGACTGCCCCTCCGGCGACACCCTAAATTTGCCCCATGTGGCTACTGTGGTGGGTGGCGCTAATGCTATAGTAACAGGCCAGCCACCAGTTTCTAGCGCATTATTAATTCTTTATAGATTACCAAAATTTCATGAGTCTGCCGGTACTTAAGCTAAAAAAAAATGAAGGCCGCCGTATTCAAAGTGGCCATCTGTGGGTCTATAGCAACGAAATAGATACCCATGTCACCCCGCTGTCCGGCTTCGAACCAGGGCAGCAAGTGCAGATGCAGGACGCTGGAGGCAAGGCTCTGGGCAATGCCTATATCAATCCACACTCGCTGATTTGTGCCCGGTTGTTTAGCCGCGACCCCGGGGTGTTGCTGGATCGCTCTCTGATCGTTCACCGGCTCAATATTGCGTTGGCACTGCGAGAGCGATTGTTTGATAAGCCGTATTATCGCTTGATATATGGTGAAGCCGACGAGTTGCCTGGTTTGGTGGTCGACCGCTTTGGCGATGTGCTGGCAGTACAAATCACCACTGCCGGAATGGAAGAGGTGAAGAAAGAAATAGTAGCGGCCCTGGAAAAAGTTTTACAGCCTGTTGCGATTGTGCTGCGTAATGATGCAAGCATGCGCGAGATGGAGGGGCTGACAAACTATACGGAAACTGTTTCCGGGAAATTGCCCGAACAGGTATTTATCCAGGAAAATAGTACACGATTCTCGGTGCCTGTTTTAGATGGACAAAAAACCGGTTGGTTTTTCGATCACCGCATGAACCGGGCGCGTATGCAACACTATGTGTCGGGTCAACGGGTGCTGGATGTGTTTAGCTATGTCGGCGGTTGGGGCGTTCAGGCCGCCCAGGCCGGTGCCAGTGAAGTAGTTTGTGTCGACAGTTCGGCCAGTGCATTGTTACAGGTGCAAAGCAACGCAGCGCTGAATGGTGTTGATAAAAAAGTTACTGCTATCGAGGGCGATGCCTTTGAAGTATTGCGCCAACTCCGGGATCACAGACAACGCTTTGACGTTGTGATTGTTGACCCACCGGCATTTATTAAACGCAAGAAGGATATTGCAAGCGGAACCGAAGCCTATCGGCGCATCAATCAACTGGCTATGCGTTTATTGGAGCGCGATGGCATTCTAATTTCAGCTTCCTGTTCACATCATATGGAAGCGCAGAGGTTGTTGGGCCTGTTGCAGAAGAATGCCCGCCATGTTGATCGCAGTATGCAGCTGCTGGAGCAGGGCCATCAGGGACCGGATCATCCGATACACCCCGCCATCCCCGAGACTGCTTATATTAAGTGTTACACCATGAGAGTATTGCCAGCCCGTTAAATATTGTAAACGGGTTTTGAGCGTTTCCCTTTTGGCTAGAATATAGGATAGGATTCTGGTTATGAACCAATGCATTGTGTTATCCGCCATCGGCAATGATCGCCCCGGAATTGTCAGCGAACTTTCCGGTGATATTAATAAATGGGGCGGAAATATTGCCGACAGTCGCATGACCGTGCTGGGCGGCGAGTTTGCCTTAATTTTATTGGTAGAAGGCAGCGAGTCAGCGATAAAAGAGATTGAGCAAAATATTGATGATTTACAGCAACGCCTGAGCCTGACCATTATTTGCCGGCGCACTGGTCGTGGCGGGCCTAAACAGTCTGGTGTGCCATACGCCATTGAAGTGGTGGCCATGGATCATCCCGGTATTGTCAGCGATATCGCCCGCTTTCTTTCCAGTAGGGGAATTAATATTCAGGATATGGATACCCATTCCTACGCAGCCGCCCATACCGGCACACCCATGTTTGCCCTGACCATGACCGTAAGCATACCGGCCGATCAGTCAATTGCAGTTTTAAGGCAGGCATTCAAATCCTACTGCGATGACTTGAATATGGATGCCACTCTGGAGCCTCTCAGGGAGTAATAAAAGATACCGGGTCCTGATTGTGTTCGGGGCGCTGGCCGCTACCATCTATAAAGAGATCATGCCAGACAGCGAATTGAAGCAACGCCAAAACCGTCTGGCTGACCGGCCCACCGGTTTCATATTGATCGATAAGTTGTTGTACGCCGGTGGGTCGAAACCACTCTTTAATGGCAGGATGAGCAGGTAAGGTTTTTTTAAGTCGAGGCAGGTCATCTTTCAGCCATTCGCCTACCGGTACACTGAAACCTTTTTTGCGTGCAAACAATTGCTCCTGTGGCAGGAAGCGGCTGGCCCATCGTTTGAGAAAATATTTTCCTGTTCTGCCTTGTACCTTTAAGCGGTCCGGTAACGATAAGCCGAATTCCACTACACGGTGATCCACAAATGGCACCCGGCCTTCCAGGCTGGCGCCCATGAGCATGCGATCCAGCTTGACCAAAAGATTGTCCGGTAGGGCGCTTTCCAGGTCGACATATTGCATTCGTTGTAATGCAGTCCAATTACCGGGACAGGACTGCCATGCATTTTTAAAGGCATTGCGAGACTGAGAGCGGTTTTTTTGAAGCGCGCTAGAAAATAACACATCAGGCCATTTCCCACGCAGGGTGTCGCGTGTACGAAACCCGCCGGAGCCTGGAGCAATTAGACTCTTCAACCAGCGTTGGACGGCTGAACTACGGTAGCGGCCATAGCCGGCAAAGACTTCATCGCCACCTTCACCGGAAAACACCACTTTTAATTCCTGGCTGGCGCGTTGTGCCAGTAGTGCCGTGGGCAGGTTGGCGTAATCACGCATCAGATCGTCAGCAGCCCATACGGTATAAGGCAGGCTATGCAGAATTTCGGTGCGTGTAGGTCTGATTTCCGTATGTTGGCTGCCGAACTGGTGTGCAGTTCTTAAGGCAGCAGGCAGTTCATCAGTAATGCTGGTATCCTGGAATCCTACGGAAAAGGTACGGATGGGCTCGTTTTTGTAACGGCTGAGCAGGGCGAGCAACACAGAAGAATCCACGCCACCGGAGAGAAACAAACCAAAGGGCACGTCCGAACGCATATGTTCCAGCATGACAGTTTCCATTAATGCATCAAACTTTTCCTGCGCATTATTAAAAGTAATGGTTTCCTGTTTAACTTTTAGTGCAGACCAATAGCGCCA
>JAOUNW010000168.1 GCA_029880755.1 Gammaproteobacteria bacterium | reverse complement strand
AAAGGTGCAACGGCCCAAATCGGACCGAGGCGCAAGAAAACGAAAGTGCCGTCACTGCTCCTGTCAAAAGAAGACCGGTCGGTCAGCAAGATTCTTGCCGAGACATCATCATCAAGGCAGGTGGAGATGCTGAGAATGCGAACGAAGCTTGAGCAAGAACGAAGATCGTTTTAATATGCCATCCCCCCTTGGAGGAGATATGACAACACATCATTGCCAATTGACGAGATTATTTCTTTGGTAGAACAGAGCAAAAGAGGGCAAGCATTAATAACAGATGAACTCTTAACAAACTAAACTAGAACTCGGTGTGCAGATCAAACACTTGGAGGTCTCTGTCCACGCCCACTCCAGATTTGCTGTACTCGCTCACTCTGTTTTCGAAGAAATTGGTTTTGCCCTGCAGGCTGATCATATCCATCCAATCAAAAGGGTTTTCAACCTTGTAGTGCTTGCTGCACCCAAGTGCTTGCAATAGCCGGTCTGCACAAAAGCAAATGTAGTCACACATTAGGCCGCTGTTCATGCCAATCAACTCCACTGGAAGAGCATCGGTAATGAACTCCTTCTCGATGTCCACGGCACTCGACACGATTTCGACGATGCGGCTCTCAAGCAACTTGTTTGTGAGTCTTGAGTGCAGGAGACAGGCAAAGTCGCAGTGCAACCCTTCGTCCCGCGAAATTAATTGGTTCGAGAAGCAAAGCCCAGGCATCAGACCACGCTTCTTGAGCCAAAATATCGCACAGAACGAGCCGGAGAAAAATATGCCCTCCACAGCCGCGAAGGCGACGAGCCTCTCGGAGAAGGACGCATTGTCGGCGTTGCACCACTTGAGCGCCCAATCGGCCTTCTTCTGGACGCAGGGGATAGTTTCCAAGGCAGAGAGGACGCGATGCTTCTCCCTTTTGTCCTTGATGTAAGTGTCAATCAGAAGTGCGTAGGTTTCGCTGTGAATGTTCTCCATGGCAATCTGAAATCCATAGAAACACCGCGCCTCTGGCAATTGCACCTCGATGGCAAAGTTGCTCAACAGGTTTTCGTTCACGATGCCATCGGAAGCGGCAAAGAAAGCAAGCACGTGTGAGATGAAATGACGCTCTTCGTCTTGAAGGCCATTCCAGTCTTCGTGGTCGGAAGCAAGGTCGATCTCCTCAACAGTCCAAAACGACGCCACTGCCTTTTTGTAGAGAAGCCAAATTTCTGCATCTCTTATTGGAAAAAGCACAAATCGACTAGGGTTCTGCCGCAACAGGGGCTCGCAAGTGGGCTGCATCCTTATTTGGGGGCCGCAAAGAAGCCGGACGCTGCTAGTCAAGTGTTGGTGCTACTTGGGCCAACTGTGAGCAATAGGAGGGCAAATGCAAGACAGGTGCTCTGGTCTTTGGAGGGGTCTTGCGGAGAAGCTCCTGGAACAGAACCTTAGGAGCAGAGCCCTCTTTCCCACAAAGGCAGACCAGGACCAGCACGGACCGAGGGGCAGAGCCCTCTTTCCCAGGCAGACAGAACGGGCTTTCTCGTAGACCAGGACCAGGGCAGACCAAGTGACCAGGACCACACAGACCGAGTCGCAGAGCCCTCTTTGTTGCAATCAGTGGCCACAAACCCATGAGCTGCTGAACACGAGCGCAAACATGTGGGCGCAGAGAGTCCACACCGCTACTTCCACCGAAGCTGATGGCATCTTCATCAACCAGGCTCTCAACATGAACGCTGCTGCAGTGCCTGCCAAAATTGCCGTTTCAAAGTGCAACCACAACGTCAAAGCATACCCGGAGATTACGGGCGGAGGAGCAGCGCCACCAGTTGTTTGTGTGCCGCTAGCCAAGAGGCATAAGGCCGATCATAATTACTCTCACATAGCGACACAGGGCACCCCCCTCGAGGGAGCACGTGCGGCTCTAATCTCTCCAGCAAGTTGTTGGAGGCTCCGCCTTGCAGTTCCGCTGGGATGTAGAAGCACCATGCCCAACCCCAACCTTGATGGATTGAATCTGCTCGTTCGAGCCGCCAGCGTGGTCGAAGAATCTGACCTTGGAGGGAGAAGATGTGAGATCATCAACTTCGCGAATCAACCCTGTCTCATTGGCAAACAGATCACTGGAACGAAGAGCGATTTGAGTGAGTTCCGGTCGCATGGGAGGAAGCACAGCAATGATAGATTGCGCACAATCCGCCATCTGTCTACCAAGGTTGGGGAGAGCGTGACTACCGAGGGGGGGGGAATAGTCACGGACAAAGATGCCGAGGCACGGAGAAAGTCTGTACAACGAAAGACTGAAGAACAAAAGGAAGAAGCCAAGGACAAAAATGCCGAGGCGATGAGAAACTCAAGGAATCGCTCGCCTGCCAAGGAGAACGACAAAGCGAGGGAAGCCAACACTGCGGCAAGGAACGAGTCAAGGAAGCGCGTGACTGCCGAGGAGAAGCGAGGAGCTCGGGCCGAAGCTCAGGCTACCCGAGAGGATTATTCATGGTCGGCATATCAATCATTTCTTGCTAAACGTAAAGATGCGATGCAGCGCACGACCGCAGAGAAGAGAAGCGATGCAGCAAAGCTTGGATGGGAACAGAGGCGAAAGAAAAATGTGAGAGCCACCTATCGTAAACCATTCCATTGACAGGTGTTTGTCTAATGCTTTATATCTGCATCCTCTGGTGCCAATGGAATGCCGCGGCTGCGCTCTAGCACGCCGCAGGCAACACCCCCTCCGAGGGTGCCAAGATTGGGGATGTGGGATACACATTTCGCAAGAGATTCCATGTTGGGTGGTTTGAAGGAGAAGTCACTGAGCTACGACAAGGTGGATATCGCAGATGTGTGTATTCTGACGGTGATTCGGAGGATCTCAGCCTGGCGCAGCTTTGTGAACTTGCCAAATTGGACAAGCGTTGGGCTGGCATCAGGCTTCCTGTTGTGGGAAGGGAGAGCCTGACTGCCGAGGAGAAGTAAATAGTCAACGACAAAGATGCTGAGGACAGAAAAGTTCAAGGGCGAGCAAGAGTGCCAAAGAGAAGATAGCAGCCAGGGCCAATAACACCAAAGTATAAAGCAAAGGTCAAGGGCGACCATCGATTTGCACCACTAATATCTAGTGTGCTCTCCGCCACTGTAACTTAATTCAGATGCTACTGAAGAGGTAAAACAAAAGTGACAATGGCTGACACAGCACCAGGCCTATCACGCCTTGCGGCCATGCTAATAAATCCTGCTGCCACCTCACGTCATGATTATCATATTTCGTTGAAGTGCCACCTTGTCTTGTGTAACTTTCCTATTGAAGGAACACCCCTGAGCGTAGGAAACCTACTCCTTGCTTGCCACTCTTCTGTTTCTTTGTTTCATCCGAACGGAAAGAGAGGCTCTGATGATCGGTGTCTGCGAGGCCCCGATTACCTCAACATCGGCAGCGCCCTCTTTCCCAGGCAGGCAACAAGATCCCTCTTTCTCCTGCACAGAGAGCAGGCTTTCATGCCAGACCAAATGTTTTGGGCCGAAGTCTACCGACCTAACTACAAAACTTATGGGAAGGAACATGCATTTTAAGCTAGATAATATTAATGTACTGTAATGTTAAAAGCAATATATTAATTTACAGCTTTACAATGAGCATTTTTGCTTTGATACTCAGCTACAAAGTTGTCGTCTCGCCATCCTCGATCTAGAACAGCCACAACATAGGAAGAGGAGTCTACCACTCTGTGTTCCCCTCCCTGGGGCACTGCATCGACCATTCGGTTTCCTCCGCGGACAGTTTGATCCAATTGCATTAGATGATCCTCAAACGTCTCTCCCTCTTGCTCTTCCCTATGCTTCCAAGAAACCCCTCCAAAGTTTTTCAAGGCATCGCGCTCACATCCTTCCTGGCTGCATTTTGGTCTGGAATGCACCGGACAAAACCCTC
>JAOUNW010000167.1 GCA_029880755.1 Gammaproteobacteria bacterium | reverse complement strand
ATGAAAACCGTTGGAGTGTGCCGCCAGACCGCGCATGGCGTGAAAGGCCACGGGATTCCCGGTAACGGTTTCGTGATCCTTACCCCAGACATCAGTCCAGGCGATCGGGAATTCAATTTTTTGATCGCGCGCTGTCACACCCATTTCGTGCGCCAAGCGGCGGATAGTTGCTGCCGGTATACCGGTAATACCTTCTGCCCACTCCGGTGTGTATTCCTTCACACGCTCTACCAATAACTGGAACGCAGGTTTTACTGGCGTGCCATCCGCCAGTTTAAACTCGCCCAGCAAATGAGGATCCGCCGATTCGGTGTGAGTGATTACCTCCTTGTCCGTTATGCGATCCCACCAGAGTTTATTTTGCGGATCGAAGCAGCCTTCTTCTTCCGGTACTTCAGTGCGCAGAAACATACCGAATTCGCTATTGTTCTGATCCTGGTTCACCAGTTGCGCGGAATTAGTGTAACGCACCAGGAAATCACGATCGTACAAGCCCTGTTTAATAATCTCGTTAGTCAGCGCCAAAAACAGGGCGCCGTCGGTCCCTGGTTTAATGGGAATCCATTCATCGGCGATGGCCGAATAACCGGTACGCACCGGATTAATAGATATGAATTTACCGCCGTTACGCTTGAAACGGGAAATGGCAATCTTCATGGGATTGGAATGATGATCTTCCGCGGTACCAATCATGACAAACAACTTGGCGCGATCCAGGTCCGGCCCGCCAAATTCCCAAAAGGAACCGCCGATGGTGTAGATCATGCCTGCTGCCATATTCACAGAACAAAATCCGCCGTGGGCCGCATAATTGGGTGTACCGTATTGTTTGGCAAACAAACCCGTCAGGGCCTGCATCTGGTCACGGCCAGTAAAGAGGGCGAACTTTTTTGGGTCTGTTTTTCGAATGCGAGACAGGCGCTCTTCCATAATAGAGAAGGCCTCGTCCCAGGAGATTTCATCGAACTCACCGGCACCGCGTTCACTGCCAGATTTACGTAACAGGGGCTTGGTTAGGCGCGCCGGAGAATACTGCTTCATGATACCGGAAGCACCCTTGGCACAGATCACGCCCTTGTTGAGAGGGTGATCCGGATTGCCCTGGATATAACGGACCTCTCCGTCACGCAGGGTCACGCGAATACCGCAACGGCAGGCGCACATGTAGCACGTGGTATTCCGGGTCTCGATGCGCCCCTCAGGGGCCTTAATCGGATCTGCCATTAGTTTTGGCTCACAGTTGTATTAGCAATCTCTAATAAAGCCCGGGAAGTATACGGACTTGGCATAATACAACAATCACATTATTAAATACGTCCCGAGAAAATATTGATACTTATCAGTTTTTTCGGGAAATATTAGGTAGAGGGGTTTTCGCCTAATTTTGAATAAGCTGACATCCTAGTGAAAATCCCTCGACCTCACAGCTAGCGCACCCAATAAATCCGTTCGGTCTTGTACGTATCTTGCAATAAGGTGAACCACTTCCCCTTCTTTTTGCACCTCGCCATAAACCATCAACAGCCGGGCACTGAGTATTTCCCGGCGCTGTTTTTCATACACACTGCTCCAGACAATCACGTTCACCAGACCGGTTTCATCCTCCAGGGTCATAAAAATAACACCGGTTGCTGTACCCGGACGCTGCCGTGAAACTACTAACCCCATGTTTATAACATGCTCACCATGAACACATTGCCTAACGTCTTGTGCCGATAGAGCCTTTAACGAAGACAGTTTTTTTCGCAGCAATAACAGTGGATGCTCACGCAGAGTTAGGCCCGTAGAGTGATAATCCGCCACCACATTTTCACCCACGGTCGGTACCGGCAATAAAGGCAAGGCTTGTTGTTGCAGGACATCACCAAATAAAGGCAACGGTGTTTCTACCCCCAATACTGCCCAATATGCCTGATGCCGATTACCACTAACACTGCGTAGGGCGTCAGCCGTGGCCAGAGCCTGAAGGTCACGCTGATTGAGCCGGGCAACACGGGCCAACTGATCCACGTTTTCGATAGTTGTTTGTTTGCGCGCTTGCGCAATGCGCTGCCCTGCCTCATAGGATAAATTTTTGATCATGCGCAGACCCAGGCGCAATACCGGTTTATCGTTGGCTTGCGCTTCCAAAGTACACTGCCACTCACTGTGTTGCACGTCCACCGGAAGAACCGCCACACCATGGCGTCTGGCATCTTGCACTAATTGCGCCGGTGCATAAAAACCCATTGGCTGACTGTTTAACAAGGCACAGGCAAACAAGGCGGGTTCATAACATTTTAACCAGGCAGAAACATAGGCCAACAAGGCGAAACTGGCGGCGTGGGATTCAGGAAAACCGTATTCACCGAATCCTTGAATCTGATGAAAAATCTGTCGGGCGAATTCTTTGCTATATCCCCTTTGTGCCATACCTTCAATTAATCGTTGCTCGAAATGCTCCAAACCACCACGTCGACGCCAGGCGGCCATTGAACGGCGCAACTGATCGGCCTCGCCTGGTGAAAAACCGGCGGCCACCATGGCCAGCTTGATCACCTGTTCCTGAAAAATCGGTACGCCCAGTGTTCGTTTTAACACCGCCTCCACCTCCCTGCTTGGATAGGTAACAGCCTCCAATCCTTGGCGACGGCGCAAATAAGGATGGACCATATCTCCCTGTATGGGCCCAGGACGAACAATAGCGACTTCAATTACCAGATCATAAAAACAATTGGGTTTTAACCGTGGCAACATGGCCATCTGGGCACGGGATTCAATTTGAAATACGCCAATGGTGTCGGCCTGCCGAATCATTCTGTAAACTCCGGGATCTTCCGCCGGTATATCGGCAAGCGTCATTGGCTTACCATAAATCTGGTGCATTAACTCCAGAGACCGATGGATAGCACTCAACATTCCCAAGGCCAGACAATCCACTTTCAATAGGCCCAATGCATCCAGATCATCTTTGTCCCACTGAATCACTGTTCTATCAGGCATGGCGGCATTTTCAATGGGCACTAATCGCGATAGAGGTCCACGGGAAATAACAAAACCACCGACATGTTGCGACAAGTGGCGTGGAAATCCGAGTATCTGGTGTGCTAAAGACAAGACTCGCTGAATCAACGGATTGTCTGGATCCAGTCCGGCTTCCTGCAAATGTTCAGGAGAAATTGTTTTACCGTCCCACCACTTGATGGTTTTTGCCAGGCGATCCACCTGCTCCAGACTTAGACCCAGTGCCTTGCCCACATCACGCACAGCACTCTTGGGCCGATAGGTTGTCACAGTGGCTGCCAGCGCTGCCCGGTGACGGCCATACTTGTTATAGATATACTGAATCACTTCCTCACGCCGGTCATTTTCAAAATCCACATCAATGTCTGGTGGTTCATTGCGCTCTTTGGAAATAAAACGTTCAAATAACGTATCGATGCGCGCCGGATCTACCTCAGTGATACCCAGACAAAAACAAACGGCGGAATTGGCAGCGGAACCGCGCCCCTGACACAAAATACCCCGGGAACGTGCATAGGAAACAATGTCATGCACCGTAAGAAAATAGGGCTCATAGTGCATTTCAGCAATTAGTGTAAGCTCGTGTTCCACCAATGCCCTTACCTTCTCCGGCTCCCCTTGAGGCCAGCGTTGTCTTATTCCCGCTTCTGTTAACCATCGTAAATGAGATGCAGAGGTCTGCCCTGGCGGGACTAATTCTTCCGGATATTCATAACGCAATTCATCCAGCGAAAAGTGGCACAAGTTGCTAATGCGTTCGGTTTCCTGAATCAACACTAGCGGATATATCCAGGCAATGCGCTGGCGGCTGCGAAGGTAACGCTCTGCATTTCTATGCAAGGCGTGTCCTGCTTGATGCAGGGGCAAGCCCAAACGTATAGCCGTCAGGGTATCCTGTAAAGGCTGGCGGTGACGTGC
>JAOUNW010000166.1 GCA_029880755.1 Gammaproteobacteria bacterium | reverse complement strand
CTGCCGGTGGGAATACTCAGCCCCAGACTGGCGGTAATTCCAGGCCTAACTGCATACATCAGGCCCAGTAAGCCGTCTCCCAGGCCGCTGGTACTCATAGCGCCTTTCATTTGCGTTTGTACGCCACCGTCCATGGTCATGTGCATGATCATATCCATGTCATTGCTCAGATAATTGATCATCACCATCATGCTTAATTGCTCAGTGATGCCATACATACCCATGAGCATATGCATGTTCATTGACATGGCCGTGGGTGCCATCATGTAGTCCCTGCCCGCGGTCACGGTTCGGTTGCTTGCCGTATCCATAGTCGTTCCGGATATAACATCGGAGTCCACATCTTTGCTACCGTCCAGCAAGCCGTCCATGGACATACTCATAAAGCTGTAGGAGATCATCCAACCGCCCTCGCCATGGCCGTGGTGCAAATGGGCTGCTGCGGCACCCATATCATGACCCCCGTGCAGGCTCATATCATGTGGCGCCATATCCCTGCCCTGAGGTTGTTGATTCATTTCTTGGGCTTCAGTGGGCATAGTGATAAATGCGCTAATAAGTAACAGCGCATAGCGGCAGAATTTGTTTTCAGGACTATCCATTAACTGGCCTTTATTATGGGTTTTCAGGGAGCGCACTGCTACTGATTCAAAAGATAACACTGAATTTGAATTTATTCATGCCTTCAAAAGCCTATCTGAAGCCGGCATGGCAACGGAAACGCATGGGGAAATCCACGAATTGCACTGAGCAACAGGATACCCATAATGAAAATTGTATTTATCAGGAATTGTGACTATCCCGATTAGAGGGCTTCGGAAGTCCGTCTGTGGAGTTACCGGGGGAAAGTCGCAACAAAAAGCGGTTTCACTTCGGCATTGGCCTTACACTTCATAACTCGACCTTAACTCATATTTCGAATCGGGACCGAAGCGTATATCGTAAGGTATTTCTACCGATTGAAATAGTGAGGTAAGATGGTAAGTTATCCATGGATTTGTCACTGTTGGGTAGTGTGATAATTCAGGGTAGCCACGCATCTGGTACAGCGTGCCCAATCATAGTTCTTGTGATGGAGGATACTTCCATGACGAAGCTTATTCTTACCGTTTTTACTTTAGCAGTATCCTTATCTTTCAGTGTACTAGCAGATGAAAAACATCCAGTCAGCGCCACCTTTGATGAAATCGATATTGACCATGATGGCTATATCACCAAGGCGGAAGCTATCCAACGGGATGATCTGGCAAAAAACTGGAAGAAAATTGATAAAAATGACAACAGTAAAATCGAAGTCGGTGAATTCATCGCTTATGAAAGTGAAGGCCGCTTTGCACCGCCGGAAGAATCCGTAACACCGGAGTTGGGTGCCGCTCCGACGGAATAGCGCTGCGTTGCCATTTCCGGCTAAAGAGAAAACTCAAAACCCCGCGCTCCCGGCCCGTGGACTGGACCGGGAACAGCGGTGGCGGATGGTCATTAAAGAAACAGGTCAGGTAAGAACGCGGTACCGCTTAACCCCGCTTTACTTCAGCCCGGCAAGATATGGCTGGAACGATACCTTCAACTCTTCGAATTGTTCTTCCAGTGAATAGGGTAATGATTTGGCAAGCATATCCAGTATAATTACCGCGTTCACCGCAGCATCGCTGTCTGTTACGTCACGAATCCGGTCGGCGATATGCTTATTAACGACTTGCAGGTTCTCGTATACGGCAACAAGCGCATTCATATCAAAGCTGCTGGTCGAATGTTTATCCTGAAAATACTGAGCAATCAGAAAAGTGGACAGAAATCGGAATTCCGTTTCTTCTTCGTTGGCAAATGGCAGGTGAAAACGCACCATTGGCTTCAAGAAATGGGTATAAGGACAGGTGCTGGTCGCGATCAATAGGCCAATCATGGAACTCAATCCGCGCTGCACGGAAGTGGCGGTGGAAATCACGCGTTCCGGAGTCGTCACTTGTATTTCGATCTCGTCATGGGACACGGACAGGTCGTGGTCCTCAATCAAGTGAGCGATATTTTCCGCTATCGGACAGTTACGGTGCTTAATAGGATCTAAGGGGCAATGGGGACATTGCTTTTCAGTCAGCTTCACCCATGCCGGGGCTGGCTGAACCGATTCACGTTGTAAAATCACCTCCCGCTCATCGATTGCGAAGGCGTATTTGAGAACCTTCCCCGCGGGGAATTTAAATTGGTAGAAAATAGTAAACATTTACTTGTTATCCGCATAAAACCGGGGTCGGAACACAGTTTTCGCTAATATTAGCGAAAACTGTGTTCCGACCCCGGTTTTTCCATGGTGATGACCATCCGACCAATGGATATTACTAATGGCCTGTGTTTTCAAAATCCGCGTTTTTCATTCCCTTTGGCAGGGGCGGTGGCGATTCCGGATTCAGGGGATCAAACCGGATAGTCTGAACGGTATGCGGATTGTGACATTCGGTACATACCCACCACCGCTTCTTGCCGCCGGTCTTCCACTCACCTATTCTTTTACCGTGTATGCCTTCTCGCCAGTCTATATACTTTTCTCCGTGACAGGAACCACATAATCTTTGGGGCTGGCTGAAGGTGATCTCGTTTCCCCTGCGATCAATCAGCTTGTTACGATTTTCGGCGCTATGACAGTCGAGACACCACATTGCGCCCCGGCCATGCATCAGTTGCAGAGAATTCTCGACAATATCCTGGTGCATTGTGATTAACCTTGGCTTTTTATTCACAGGCACGGGTACGGAGACGCCGTTATGGCACATATTGCAGCCATTAGGACCCATATTGTAATAGGTCAAAAGCGGTTCTCTTGGTTTTACTACCGCATTGATAAAATCACCGTGAGTTTCATCGGTCACTACCGGCATTTCGCCCATTGGTATGGTGCCGGCAAAGGGGTCACCATACCATAAGACACCGCTGGTCGTGCCAGAGCACTTGATATTCGGATAGCCGTATTGCGGAACGGCGTTCTCCGTTCTGCTGACGGCGGTGTGTCGTTCCCTGCTTTCAAAGCAGTCGGTCACCGGCTGCGTAGTTTTTGCTTTCGCCTGTGTCTCCGAACCGGATGGTTGGGTAATCTGAGAATCCAGGCCGCCGACCAGGGCCAGGCCGCCGGTGACAATAGCGATCACAGCAAGAACGATTATTATTGTTGTGGGTGCGCTCTGCGGTTTCATGTTAATGATTGTCCTTCTTTTCTATCTTCCGGTTACTGACTGCGTATCTGCGCGTATAGTCATGGGTTCTTCGCCACAGGAATTATCCCGGCTTCATTGACGTGGCTTAGGCAGTCTCCGCTGGCTTGTGGTATTTTACTTCGCCGGTCAATATGCCAACTGCGCCTTTTACCAACAGGGTCAGCGATAAAAACCCGACCGCCCAGGTCAATAACACGTTATATAACTCGATGAAAGTCGGGTGGTACTCGGTATATTCACCCAGAGGAGACGGGCTGAAAGCGGGAAACACCAGCATCATTGGTTTTTCCACCAGAATCGCCAGAAAAATCACGATGCACACAATCGGAAGCCAGCGATCATAACTTTTTCTGACCTTCGGAATGAGAATCGCGATAAAGCACGCGACTATGGCGCCAACCGTGCCCCAGAACCAGGGTACGTACATATTGAGCCCATTGTGGCCGAACATGCTGTAATTCAGCGGCGCGGCGTGCTCAGTGTTCGAGTAAAGCGCGGTAAAATACTCGGCAGCGAACACCAGCATGATGATGCCCAGACTCCAACCGATAATCGTTGACATTAAGTCGATAACTGAATCATTGATATGAAGCTTGCTGTTCTTCCTGATAAGCAGGAATAATAGAATGACTAAAGAAGGGCCTGAGGCGCCGGCCATGGCCAGAAAGCCAAAAGGCATGACTGCCGTCGACCACGGACCCATTCTGGCATTACTGCTGAGTACGAA
>JAOUNW010000022.1 GCA_029880755.1 Gammaproteobacteria bacterium | reverse complement strand
TGCCGGGGGTTATAAGGCCTATGCCGGTGAGGCCGTGGCCATGGGAGAGCGTACACCCTTGGCGGTGATTGATCCGGTGGCCAGTGGGCGCATGGCGGTGGGTGAGGCACTGACCAACATCGCTGCCGCTCGTATTGAAAAACTACCGGACGTCAAACTTTCCGCCAACTGGATGGCGGCGGCGGGCCATTCCGGTGAGGATGCGGCGCTCTTCGATACGGTGCGGGCGGTGGCAACCGAGCTGTGTCCGGCATTGGGCATCTCCATTCCTGTGGGCAAGGACTCCATGTCCATGAAAACAGTCTGGCAGGAACAAGGCGAGAAACGGGAAGTGACAGCGCCTTTGTCTCTCATTGTTTCAGCGTTTGCGCCCATTATGGATGTGCGCAAAACCCTGACACCGCAGTTGCGTACCGACAAGGGAGAGACTGATTTAATTTTGATTGATCTGGGTAAAGGCAAGAATCGTCTGGGCGGTTCTATTTTTGCCCAAGTTTACAATGAAGTGGGTCATAAGACTCCTGACGTAGACGACCCAAGAATCCTGCGCCTGTTCTTCCACGTGATTCAAGCACTGAATGAATTAGGTTATGTCTATGCCTACCACGATCGTTCCGATGGCGGTTTGTTCGCTACGCTCTGCGAAATGGCGTTTGCCGGCCACTGCGGATTGGTGGTGGATCTGGGAGTGTTAGGTCGGGATGCCATGGCCTCTCTGTTCAATGAAGAACTGGGGGCGGTATTGCAGGTACCACGTGAGCGGCGCGAGGGCATTATCGGCGCCTTGAGCAAGGCGGGACTGAAACGTCACACGCACGTTATTGGCACTATTACGCAGGATGACAATCTCAGTATCCTGCATAATCGGGATGTGGTGTTTGTCGATACACGTATTAATTTGCAACGTATCTGGTCCGAGACAACTTATCGTATGCAAACGCTGCGGGACAATGCCAAGTGTGCCCAGGAAGAATACGATTTAATTCTCGAGCAGAATAATCCGGGTCTCAGTGCCGATTTGCGTTTTGATCCAACAGATGATGTTTCGGCACCCTTCATTAATAAAGGCAGCAGACCGGAAATGGCTATCCTGCGCGAACAGGGTGTTAACGGTCACGTGGAAATGGCGGCCGCATTTGATCGTGCCGGCTTCGCCAGTGTTGACGTGACCATGAGCGATATTATTGCGGGCCGTGTATCACTGGAACAGTTCAAGGGGTTTGTCGCCTGCGGCGGATTTTCTTATGGTGATGTATTGGGTGCGGGCGAGGGTTGGGCCAAATCCATTTTATTCAACAACCGTGCCCGTGATCAGTTTTCCCGGTTCTTTCAGCGGGCGGATACATTTGCCTTGGGTGTGTGTAACGGTTGCCAGATGATGTCTAATTTGCACGAGTTGATTCCAGGCAGTGAGCGCTGGCCGCATTTTGTGCGCAATGAGTCCGAGCAGTTTGAGGCGCGCATGGTGCGGGTGCAGATTCCAGAGAATCCATCGATTTTTCTGCAAGGCATGACCGGCTCCATGTTGCCGGTTGTGGTAGCGCATGGTGAGGGCCGCGCTGAATTTCGCGAACTGGATCATGTGGGCCAGGTTATTATGAACAAGGAAGTGGCGTTGTGTTACGTGGATAATCGCGGCGAGCTGACGCAAACCTATCCGCTCAATCCCAACGGTTCGCCCCACGGCATAACCGGTCTCACCACGCCGGACGGCCGTTTTACTATCATGATGCCGCACCCGGAACGTCTGTTTAGAACCGTGACTCATTCCTGGCATCCGGATAACTGGCAGGAAGACGGTCCATGGATGAGGATGTTTCGTAACGCCAGGGTGTGGTTGGGTTAATTGTTATTTATTGATCACGATTCTTATCAGCACGAAAAAGTCATCCATTCGTTAAAACTTTCTACTTAAAACTATTTTACAAGGTATTTATTATGAGCCAACTTACTGCAGTCATGAAAACCAGCAAAGGCACCATCAATCTGAACCTGCATGCCGACAAGACCCCGGTAACGGTCGCCAATTTCGTGAATCTGGCCCAGCGCGGTTTTTACAATGGCCTCAAGTTTCATCGCGTCATCGATAACTTCATGATCCAGGGCGGCTGTCCGCGCGGCACCGGCACCGGTGGCCCGGGCTACGATTTCGAAGACGAATGCCGTTCCGATCTGCGCCACGATAAGCCGGGTGTTCTGTCCATGGCCAACGCCGGGCCGGGCACCAACGGCAGCCAGTTTTTTATCACCCACTTACCGACCCCCTGGCTGGATGGCAAACACACGGTTTTCGGTCAGGTGGTGGCCCAGGCAGATCAGGACGTGGTTAACAAGATCGCTCAAGGCGACACCATTGACAGTGTGACCATCGAAGGCGACAGCGAGGCGGTACTGGCGGCGTCCCAGTCCCGCGTGGATGAGTGGAACAAAATTCTGGGCTAATTATTGTCACTTTCCCTGGGGTCCTAAATTAATATCAGCGTGTTTCTACGCGGATTATCTGGGAAAAATGGCTGCCAATCAGGTAGTTAGCGGCTCATTGTAATAAGCCCGGCACTGGCACGGTCCCTGCATGACATGGAGGGACGACGGTGCTATGGGTTTATTATGGCAAAAAAACAAAAACACGGATTCCGGTTGCTCGCTACCCTGATCATGGGATTGGGCCTGTGGGGCAGCGCCCAGGCGGGCATCTTTGTTTATCAGCTGCCCGACGGCTCGCGGATAATTTCCGATCATCGCCTAAAGGGCAGCGAATACAAGCTGGTGCGGGCTACGGACAAGGTGGAAGGAGTGGGCCTGCTGGTAGCCAGCCGCACTCCGGAGTTTTTTCGCTCCAACCCTACCAGTTACGATTACCTGATCCTGCGCATGGCGAAAGAATATGGAGTCGACCCCGCCCTGGTGAAAGCGGTGGTGCATGCCGAGTCCGCCTTTAATCCCTATGCCACATCCCACAAAGGCGCCTCGGGCCTGATGCAGCTGATGCCCGGCACCGCCGAGGAGTACGGTGTAACCGATATCTACGATCCGGTGCAGAACATCCGCGCCGGTGTGCGTTACTTGCGTGATTTGTTGTCCCGTTATGACGACAAGCACACCCTCGCTGTGGCTGCCTACAATGCCGGCCCCGAGGCTGTCCAGCGTTACCGCGGCATTCCGCCCTTTAGCGAAACCCAGGACTACGTAAAAAAAGTGCTGCGTTTTAAAAAGCTTTACACCCAGGTAGGCTGGGCCGACGGTATCTAGCGGCGCGCAATAAACAACTAACACAGAGTTAATTCTCGGCACATCGGGCCGTATTTCCCATTCTCCTGATAAGCTGGTAACGTTTAGCCGGTATCAAGAGACCAGGATCTTTCCTTTCATGTATATTGTATCCAGTAAAGCCAGGCAGGACCTGAGGCCATACATCTGGCAGTCGGTATTGGCCACAGCGACGATTCTGTTGATTCTGTTATTTCTGGATGTGTTATCGCACACAGCCATTATTGCTACCTTGGGCTCCACCGCCTTTCTGGTGTTCACTCGGCCGCGGGCCTACGCTTCCCGATTGCGGCCGCTATTGGGCGGGTATTTTATCGGCATGAGCGTGGGTATCTTTTTTTATTATTTGTCGCTGCTGCCGTCACTAGTGTCGCTGCCGGTATCCACCAGTACCGTGTATATTGTGTTTAGCGCCATGTCCGTGGGCGCAGCCATTTTTTTTATGGTGGTCACCAATACCGAGCATGCACCGGCCGCGGGCATGGCCCTGGGTCTGGTGATGAACGACTGGGATTACCGAACTATCGTGTTTATTTTTTCCGCTGTAGTGATTATTGCCGTGCTCAGGCAAATCCTGCGGCCGTTTATGATTGACCTGATTTGATTGACTAAAACAGACAAAGGTCTGTGTGGAGTTATTATGAGTAAAAGCAAAGCCGATCAGCCTATTGAATTTCGTGTCCTGCAGGCTATGAAAAGTACCTTGACCTCCGTTATCAAGGATACGACCGTGGAGCCGGGCATGCGCCATCCCTTGTCAGACAGCACTATTGAGAATATTCGTCACTGTTTGTTGCTGATTACCACGCGCGAACGTGAGTTGATTGAAGAGGCGGGGGATACTATGAATATGCGCCCACATTATACCGATGAGCCCCAGACCT
Source organism: Gammaproteobacteria bacterium (assembly GCA_029880755.1). Lineage (GTDB taxonomy): Bacteria > Pseudomonadota > Gammaproteobacteria > Acidiferrobacterales > SZUA-150 > JAOUNW01. Next base: position 13,548 of record JAOUNW010000022.1, on the reverse strand, counting down.
CTACGGTGGTGCCGATTACTAAAATTGGCAGGCGCAAGGACAACGACGACTAATCCGGATGTAAAGTGAATGAAAAAGGCCATGGAGCAATCCATGGCCTTTTTTTGTTTCAATGATAGAAATTTACTTCGATAGCGACATAAACAGGTTATTCAAGCGCTGGACGAAACTGGCAGGGTCTTCCAGATGACCGCCTTCGCTGAGCAGGGCCTGGTCAAACAATACCTGGGTCCAGTCCTTGAATTGTTCACCATCTGCTTCACCCTTTATTTTCAGCACAATCGGATGCTCCGGGTTGATTTCCAGGATCGGTTTGCTCGACGGTACATCCTGGCCCACGGATTTCAGAATGCGTTCCAGATTCGCGCCCATGTCATGTTCATCCGCCACCAGACACGCCGGAGAAGAGGTCAGGCGGTGAGTGACACGCACTTCCTTAACCTGCTCTCCCAGGGTGTCCTTGATCTTACCGATAAGGTCCTTGAATTCATCCGCGGTTTTTTCCTGTTTCTTTTTCTCTTCCTTGTCTTCCAGATTACCCAGGTCCAGTTCACCCTTGGTAACTGACTGCAGCGGTTTTTTATCAAACTCTGTCAGGCCGGACAGCATCCATTCATCGACGCGGTCATGCAATAACAATACCTCGATTTCCTTTCTGCGGAAGATTTCCAGGTGTGGACTGTTTTTGGCTGCGGCAAAACTGTCTGCCGTAATATAGTAAATGGTCTTCTGGTCCGTCTTCATGCGGCCCACATAGTCTTCCAGGGAAACTGTCTGGTCCTGGCTATCTGTGTGGGTGCTGGAGAAGCGTAACAATTTGGCAATGCGTTCACGGTTGCTGAAATCATCGACAATGCCTTCTTTCATGACCTTTCCAAATTCCTTCCAGAAGTTGCCATACTTATCGGCATCTTTCTTGGCCATGTCTTCCAGAATGCCCAGCACTTTTTTGACAGAACCGGAACGAATGCTTTCGATTTCCTTGCTCTGCTGAAGAATCTCGCGCGAGACATTCAACGGCAAATCGTTGGAGTCGATAATGCCGCGCACAAACCGTAAATAGCCTGGCATAAGTTGTTCCGCATCATCCATAATGAACACGCGGCGCACATATAACTTGATACCATGACGGCTGTTCCGGTCCCACAAATCAAAAGGTGCGCGTGCCGGGATATACAGTAGTGAAGTGTATTCCTGTTTTCCTTCCACGCGGTTATGGGAGTAGGCCAGTGGGTCCTCAAAGTCATGGGCCACGTGTTTATAAAACTCGTTGTACTCTTCTTCCTTGATTTCCTTCTTGGGCCGCGCCCACAGGGCGGAGGCCTTGTTGATGGTTTCAAGCTCACCTTTCTTTTCCTTGTCCTCCGATTTCATGCGAATGGGCAGGGTGATGTGATCGGAATATTTGTGAATAATATTTCGCAGCCGGTAACCGTCCAGGAACTCCTCCTGGTCTTTGCGCAGGTGCAAGATAATCTCAGTGCCGCGTTTGGCCATCTCCACGGTTTCCAGGGTGTAGTCGCCCTTGCCTTCCGATTCCCAGCACACACCGTGTTCCGCGCCCACTCCCGCCCGGCGCGTGGTCAGCGTGACTTTGTCGGCGACAATGAAGGCGGAATAAAAACCGACACCGAACTGGCCGATAAGATGGGCATCCTTTGCCTGGTCGCCGGTGAGAGAGTCGAAGAACTGACGCGTGCCCGATTTGGCAATGGTGCCGATATTTTCAATGACTTCGCTGCGGTTCATGCCAATGCCGTTATCACTGATGGTGATGGTCTTTTTCTTTTTGTCGTAGTCGACAGTGATGGCCAATTCACTGTCATCTTCATAGAGAGCGTTGTCGGTCAGGGCCTCAAAGCGCAGTTTGTCTGCTGCATCCGAGGCATTGGAGATTAATTCGCGCAGGAAAATTTCTTTGTTGCTGTACAGGGAGTGGATCATCAGATCCAGCAATTGGGTCACTTCTGTTTGGAAGCCCAGGGTCTCTTTATGTGTTTCTACCGTCATTGCTTGCAAAACTCCTTCAGGTGCTTGGGTGTTGGTAACTCGTTGATTAACTGTTATTCCGAAGCCCGGGGCGCCTGCCCGGTTGCTACCGCCATAGCATTGGGGTCATAAGCCCTGGGTTTCAAGGGTTAACCGTGCTCATAACTTGCGGGCATCACTGATGTGGACCGCCTCAAAGCGTTTTTCCAGCCAGCGCTGGGCCTTATGGACCACCAGGCGTTCGTAGCCCTCGGTATTGGTGCTGGCCTTTTCGATGGAAGAGGCGTTAATGATGGCCCGCACCCGGTTGGGCGAGTAATGTTCAGTCAGTTTTTCCAGGGCGTTTCGGTCGCTGGGTAATACCCGGGGCATGGAAAAGGCCAGCGACTGAATTTTATCGAACTTGATATGGGAGAAAGGTTCGCGCAACTGAATACGCATCTGGTAGCGCACATAATCGCAAACCAGTGAGGCGATGTGTTCGCTGGTGGAAAGCAGGTTGGGATCGATTCCCGGGCGATTATTAAAATAGTCCAATGCCGGGTAGTAGCCGAGCTTTTCCTCTCTGGTGAAGGCGTCCACCTGCAACGCCAGGTTAGGCCCCACGGCGGTTACCAGCTCACCCATTTCCTGGCGCAACTGTTCCATGGCAACCTGGACGGTCAACGTCAGGGATACGCGAATAATTTCAATGGCAGGCATGTGTCAGTCGGCACGTCCCAGCAGAATAGAAAACTGGGCAAACAAAGGTGAGGTAATGGGCTCCAGCTTTTTACGCATCACTGTGCCAATGGCAGTGGTCTTGGCAAACACAGGAGTGACGATGTCCTCGTTGCTGCGTGCCAGTATCAGGGCTGCGCCGATTTCTTGCCGCAATTCCGGTACAGCGTCAATGAGCTGTTTCAGGGCCTTGTCTTCACCGGAGGCAAGCATCGTTTGCGCCTCCTCAACAATCTTCTCAATATCCTGTTCTGCTTTGGCGTCTGGCATCATGACTTTGAAATAATTTCGAATGGCGTTAAGCAGCGCAACCACATCATCCTGGTCATAGGGTTTGCGCATAACAGCCTCGGCGATGCTGATAAACGACTGTCCCTGGCTATCAAGTATTTGCAGCAATAATGCAGCATAGGGATTATTCTGTTCTACCAATTTCTTTATTGATGCCTCATGTTCTGCATAATCATGACGCGCGGGCACTGTTTCCGGTAAATCATTGGGTGTCTGGATTAAAAATCCGACATGGTAGGCGCGCTTGTGTTTGCCCTTGTTCCATAGCTGCTGGCGTGTGTCGTCGTCAATCAGTCCCGGTTGCAATACCAGGCGCACAGTTTCAATCATGGTTAACGGCTGTGTTTCAAAAGGCAGGTGCTCCACCAGGTGGTGCGCCAGGATTTTACCCATGGGACCAGCCGTTACCGTTTGGCTCGCCAGCATGCATCGGGCGGTATCGGAAGTGGGTGAGGCCCACCAGGCGCGTCGCGCCAGTTCATCGTCCAGGCCTGGCGCGCCGGCAACGGCGACAACAGCCTCGGGTTCACCCAGTTTTAATAACTCCGCCAGGTTATCGGCGCGCATTTGTCCCATGCGTGTCCAGCGCTTCAGGAAAATCGGATAACCGCCGGGAGAGCCCAGCACATGACCCGACAACAATTCGCGCACCCGGCGCAGGTACTGATCGCCCCGGCAGTTGGGATGCAGTGTGACCTTGGCCTCTTCTTCACCCGACAGTGCATACAGGGTCATGTGCTGCTCGTCGATACGAACTGCATCAATGCGGTTGGCCAGTAATACATTTAGCCGAAGCTGGTCTTCGCTGGAGAGTTCCACGGAAAATAGTCTCTTAAATTTCTACGAATGAATAGCGGATATAGTGAAAGCGGTGTTTGAAACCACCGAAACTAGTTTAACTGGATCCGTTGCCCCCATGGCACTTTGGACTTGCCTTTTACCAGCCATATTACCGGGAACGGCGGTTCTTTTTCCGGAAACTCTCCTTCGGCATCGGTGAAGTAGAGCATAATGTTGGGTTGCTGGTCCATGTCTTCCGCCCATTGGAATGCCGGGGTAAAACGGGTGCCACCGCCGCCTTCCAGACTTTCAGGAAGCGTCATGGTTTCCCAGGGCTCATAGACCCAGGGCCCGGTGCTGGAAAGTTTGTCGTCACAGGCATGCAAGGTAACGCGCGCATTCAATTGCCCCTTTAACGCATCCACCTCCGCCAGAAATTCCTGCATCTCGTCATTCTTAATGGAACCGCTGGTATCGAGTACGACGGTAACGTCCGTCTGGGCGCTGTGCAGGCTGGGTAAAATGGCATCGCCTTCGCGGCGGCTGGAGGGTCGGGAAAAACTGTAATCGTCACGGGCGACACTATTCATGTAACGGGCCAACAACATGCGCCATGGTAGTTGCGGCTGCAACAAATGATCCACCAGACGCGCCATGCTTGGCCCCATTTTTCCCGCCTGCATCGCCTGCTGGGCGGCGCCCGCGAGTCGTTGTTGCCACTGCACACTCAGGGATTCCATTTCACTCTGATTCAAGGGCTCCGGTTTGGAAGCGCCGTTATGCGGTTGCGGCTGTTGTCGCTTTCCGTCACCGTCTTGCTCGCCAGGCGAGGGTGGCGGGCTGCCATTGGGCGGTGGTGGATTGTTGCCTTGTGGCGGCGGGTTATCCTGTTGTTTCGGATTGCCCGAGGACTCGCCACTGTTACTGCCTTCGTTGGACGTATCATCGTAAAGATGCTGGTCCATGGGGCCGTCTTCGGTGTTTTCATCGATATAAGGATAAATTTCTTCGGCGGTCATACCTTCATAGTCGGGCAGGTGCAGGGCGCCGGGCGGTGCCTTTAAACCGTCGTTGAGTAGTAACGGGTTGATGGCGTAATCGCAGGCTACATCCCAACGAGGCTTTACTCTATGTTGACGTCGGGCAAAATGAGACAGGCCGCAATGTAATGCCTCGTGTGCCAACACAAACTGGGTCTCTTCCAGGCTCAATGCCTTGATGTAGGCTTCGTTATAATAAAATGAGCGGGCATCTGTGGCCGTGGTCTTGCACCACTCGGGATCGGCCTTGATCATGGGCAGGCGTAACACCAGTGCACCCAGAAACGGCTTGTCCAGAATCAGACGCGTACGCGCCGCCGCCAGTTTTATTTCAATATCGTCGCTCATACTACCTGGCCAATAAAATACTTAGCGAACATCAGGCCTCAAACAACATGACATCCGCAATGCTCTTGGCCCAGTTACTGAACTGTGGTGTTTCAAACAATCGTTGTCCCACGGCTCTATGCATGTCGGATACGAGCATGACGCCCATTTCCTTTTGTGGAAAACGTCCGGCGTAATCAAGTATGTGACCGAACACTGCCTGTTCCGTCTGGCTGTTTCTGACACGAATGGCACGGCCCACCAGTGCGCTGGCTACGGCGTATTGCAAATCCGTTTCTCTTGGTACCGGCACATCGGCATTGCCTTCCACAATAGCATCAATGTCCGGCAGGTTATCCAGATTGTCGATGAAGGCCTTCAACTCAATGCCGGCCGCTGGACCAATACACGCCTGCATGCCGTTTAACAACAAGTCCGGGTTGTCGCCAAATTTCTGTAACGCCCGGTGGGCGAACTCCCAGGAACGAGGCGACGGGAAGGCGACAGGATTGTGTGCCGGATCAAAATCAAATAACAGTTCTGGGCGAAAACGCAAAAAGGCAATGACGCGTTCATCAATATTATTGGCATAAGCCCAGGCTACCCAGTCATCCAGGTGCACTTCCACTTCAAAATGTGAAAACCGGTTAGCAAGCGGCGCGGGCATGGCGAAGGTAACACCGCGGTCGCCCTGACGATTACCGGCGGCAAAAATCGCCCAGCCTTTGGGCACGGTGTATTCGCCCAAACGCCTGTCCAGAATTAATTGATAGGCCGCCGCTGATACTGTTGGCGCAGCGGAGGTAATTTCATCCAGAAATAAAATGCCGCTATTGCCGTGACGTTCGCTGTTGGGCAGCAGGGCCGGTACAGCCCACTCCACTTGCCCTTCATGACGAAAAGGGATGCCGCGCAGGTCCGTGGGTTCCATTTGTGAAAGACGAATATCAATCACCGGTACCTTATGTTTGTGCGCCACCTGCGCCACCATTTGTGATTTGCCCACGCCGGGCGGGCCCCACAACATAACTGGTGTGTGATGGCCGCTGGTGGCGCTATTAAATTCTCGATCTAGGATGGCCAGGATATGAGCCGGTCGCATAAAGTCTCCGTTTGGCTAAAAACATCTGTAATGGCGTTATTCTACCATCTTGTTGAGGGCTTTCCTGTGTCTTTGTCCATCGCATTGGCAGGCCTATAACAACATTAATCTCATGTGATTAAGCGTGCTCCGGGTGAGCCCTGATTCAGTATCTATACTCTTATCATTACAGCGTTATTGTTACTATTCACCAAAAAGCGCCAAACGGCGCGGGGATAGCCAGTGGGCCAGGAAATAGAGCGCAGCCACTTCCGAAAGCAGGATTTCCTCGGTTTTGAGGCCCGTTTGCGGCAGGAGACCCGCTTATTGCAGCAATACTTTGAGACCCAGCGCTTCGCTGATGAGCCGCTGGTAGGCGGCTTTGAGCTTGAGGTGTGGCTGATGGACCGGGCCTGCCAGGCCAGCCCACGCAACGAGGAATTTCTGGCCGCCTTGAACAGCGACAAGGTCTTTCCCGAACTGGCCCGTTTTAATGTGGAGCTCAATGGCGACCCGCAGAGACTGAGCGGCAAGGCCTTGAGCAAAATGCACCAGGAACTGCGCCAAACCTGGAAGCAGTGCACACAGACCGCCGATAAACTGGCCATCGATCTCATTGCCGTCGGCATTCTGCCCACACTCAAGGAACAACAACTGGTATTGGCCAATATGTCACCCATGACCCGTTACCGCGCCCTCAATGAACAGGTGCGGCGCATGCGTCAGGGCAATCCCCTGAAGCTGGACATTCAGGGGGTGGAACAACTCAAGACCTACCACGAAGACGTGATGATGGAATCCGCCGCCACCTCATTTCAGTTGCACTTGCAGGTGCCGCAGCGATTGGCCGCTCCGGCGTTGAATATCGCCACTATTTTGTCGGCGCCCATGGTCGCTGTCAGCGCCAATTCCCCTTTCTTATTTGGCCACGATCTCTGGGATGAGACCCGCATACCCGTGTTCGAGCAGGCCGTGTCCGTGTGTTTGACCGAGGTGTGTCTGGATGCGCGTGTCACTTTCGGCAACGGCTACGCCAAACACACCTTGATGGAATTATTTAATGAAAACCTGGAGCGCTACGCGGTACTGTTGCCGGAAACTCTGGATCCGGACCCGGCAAGCTTCAGCCACTTGCGTTTGCACAACGGCACCATCTGGCGCTGGAACCGGCCATTGGTGGGATTTGAATCCGACGGTACGCCACACTTGCGCATTGAACACCGTGTCATGGCCGCGGGGCCGAGCCTGATAGACACCACGGCCAATGCGGCATTCTTTTATGGATTAATGCAAATGATGTTGCAGTTGAATCCGCCGGCGGAAACACAGCTGCATTTTTCCGAAGCCCGGCGCAATTTTTATCGTGCCGCACAAAAGGGTTTACGCTCGCACATCCGCTGGCTAAACGGCAATGAAGTGGCCATGACAACGTTACTGCTGGAGCAATTGTTGCCCTTAGCCCGGCAAGGCCTGGAACAACTGGAAATTGACCGCCATGACAGAGAAACCTATCTGGAATTGATCGAGGCCCGCGTGCGCACACAACAAAACGGCAGCGCCTGGCAGCGGGCCTATGCGAAACAGCATGGACGTAATATGCAACAGCTGACCGCCGCCTATCTTGAAAACCAGAAAAGCGGCAAGCCGGTGCATGAGTGGAAGTTATAGATGTTGACAATCATTAACAGTATTCCGGAAGGTCTGCTGGAGCGGCAGGCAACCGAGTTGTACAAACTCTTGCCTGGTCCCACGCTCATGCATCTGCAAGGCAAGCGCGAGCCGCCGTTGTTTGTGTCAGTGTTGATGCATGGCAATGAAGACACCGGCTGGTGCGCCATCCGTGAATTATTGCGCCAGTACCAGGACAAACCCTTACCAAGAAGTTTGTCTGTATTGATAGGTAACGTGGAAGCCGCCCGTTATGGCCAGCGTTTTCTGGACCATCAGCCCGATTACAATCGCATCTGGAACATAAGCCATGCCAGCGGCGAACCGCCGGAATACGCCATGGTGCGCCAGGTGGTGGATGAAATGAAAAAGCGACAGGTATTTGCCAGTGTCGATATTCACAACAATACCGGCATCAACCCCCATTACGCCTGCGTGAACAAACTGGATAATGCCTTTCTTCATCTGGCCACATTATTTAGTCGCACGGTAGTGTATTTCACGACGCCACATACCGTGCAATCCATCGCCTTCGCCAAACTGTGCCCCTCGGTCACCGTGGAATGCGGTCAGCCGGGCCAGGCCCACGGACCACAACACGCGCTGGAATACATCGACGCCTGCCTGCATTTATCGGGCATACCTACGCACCCGGTCGCATCCCATGACATGGACCTGTTTCATACTGTGGCCATTGCCAAAGTGCCCGAGCACATCAGTTTTGGATTTGGTGAAGGGCAGGGCGATGTTCATTTTATGGAGGATCTGGATCATCTCAATTTCCGTGAGTTGCCCATCAATACGTTATTGGCCAAAGTAAATGGCCTGCAAACCCTGCCTCTGGATGTGCGTGACGAAGGCAATAACGATGTCGGTAAACGTTACTTTGTGGTAGAAGGCGGCCAACTGCGCACGCGTATTCCTTTTATGCCCTCCATGCTCACGGTCAACGCCAAGGCGATTCGCCAGGATTGCCTGTGTTATTTGATGGAGCGCTATCAGGATTAATAGAGCTGTGATGGTTTTGCATTTTCCTTGGTCGCCGCTCTAATCAATCAAGTCTGATGCGTTGGAACTCGGCTTATGCCGTGACCTAGAAAACCGGGGTCTGTCCCCGATTGTTTACTTGTCCACACGAGTGAGCGGGCCCATCCATGCGTCCGGAGGGCCCGCCAGCATTGGTTTTAACTTTGCGATGGCCGTCTGGTACAAACCACCCTCGTCCTCGTAGATTGCCTTTGCATCAGTCTCGGACTCCCACACGCTCAACGAGGCCAGGCGGTTATTCGGAGCATCGACAATCAGGAAATTCTGAATGAATCCTCGGTAGTTCGCTGCGGTAGGCATGACTTCCTCGCGCAGTAGCTTTGCAGCCTCCCCTATCTTCCCCGGTTGAATTTGCACACGAACATTCATTCCGTGCATGGGTACCTCCTTTTATGTCTAACGGTTGAGCTCAGTTGGAGCTAAAAGCCCGATTGAGCGTAGCGAAACGGTTCTTTTAGCGATCGACTGGGGCGATTTGTTATGCATTTTTTGTAGATTTAATGAAAAGTATTTTCATGAGAACCATGCCAATTAATACGGCGATAGATGACAGTGCCAGGACTGGGTCAATGGTTTCCAGTGTGACAAATTTCCCATAGTATAAAAATAAGCCAATTACTACGCCCACAGTCCCGATTTGGTGAATATAAAATTGTGCAAGTGATAATTTTGAAACAATATTATTAAGCCATAGTTTGTGACAGAGACCATAAATGAATGACACAACGAAACCTATGAGCATTATATGAGCATGTGTGACTAAGTGGCCATGATCTTTGGAAGCAGCCATAAATATCCCAAGTGCTAATCCAATAATAGCGTAGCCCAATGCTGTAAATATAAATTTTCTATCCATCTTATTCCTCTTTTTTGTTTTTAATATGTGTAACGCCGCACTCTGCGGCAAATTTGGAGCGCAGCGGAAAATTTGTCCGACAGCAGTGCCTTGTTATGCACGACATCCAGCCTCGTTAATGCGCTCTTTGGCTCGCTCGAAGTAAAGCCGATATCAGCGCGTGCTACATTGTATTTCATCAAGTTAGTGTGCTACATTGTAGCACACTAGGGAGTGCCGAACATGACAACCAAACCCACAACTACAATTCGTATAGATCCAGACGTCAAAAAACGGGCTGGCGCGGTATTCGATGACATTGGCATAAGTATGTCTGCTGCAATAACTACCTTTCTCAAAGCGGTGATTCGAGAAGGCACTATGCCATTTGAGATAAAGAGTGATCGTCCTAAACCATCCACGAACCCTGTAAATGCAAAACTTAATCATGCATTCATCGTCAAAAAGGATGAGTTTTATACCCAATACGAAGATGTTGAAAAGGAAATGCTGAACCATCAAAAAAAACTAAAGGGTAAAACCATTCTTTGTAACTGCGACGATCCTTTTGAGTCAGCTTTCTTTAGGTTTTTTGTAATTCATTTCAACAGAATCGGACTGGCAGGCCTAATGTCTACCTGCTATGCCGGGTCTCAAATGGCAGGGCGAGAATATCCACTGGAGGGTGAAGCCGGTGCCTACAAGGCGATAGTAACCGAAGTGCCTGATGATGGTGTTATGAGACCGGATGGTTCGCTGGATTTAGAGTCTTTGTTTGCTATGTCAGGTAACTCTCTGATGTATCTCGTTGGCGATGGAGATTTTCGATCAGACGAATGCACGGCTTTGCTGACAGAAGCCGATATTGTGGCGACCAACCCCCCTTTCAGCCTCTTCCGCGAATTCATCGAATTACTGGTGAATCACAAAAAAGAATTTATTATTCTTGGGAACATGAACGCCACAACAACCAAAGAGATCTTCCCCCTATTCCGTGACAATAAAGTGTTCTATGGTGAATCTATTCGCTCCGGAGATCGAAAGTTTTTCGTGCCAGATAGCTACCCGCTGAATGCCACCGGCTGCGGTTTAGACGAGAATGGACGACGCTTCATCCGGGTGACGGGTGTACGCTGGTTTACAAATCTGAAGACTAGCAAACGACGCAAACCCTTAGAATTGACTTGCCGCTACAGCCCTGATGAATATCCTCGCTACGAAAACTACGACGCTATCGAGGTTGGACGAACCCAAAATATTCCCAACGACTATGATGGAGTTATGGGTGTGCCGATTACGTTCCTCGACAAGTACAGCCCGGATCAGTTTGAAATCATTATGCTTGCAAACGGTAACGCTCGCACCAATGTGCCTCCCAAAACACTTTCAAAGGTAAAGTATCGACCGCACCCTGAAGACAGGGGAGGTGTCGGCATCATTAACGGGCAACGCTCATATGCACGAATCCTGATCCGCAGGAAATTCTAATGAGCCACCTAATACGCGTACCCTGCTCATACCAAGGCGGCAAGCAGCGCATAGCTGCTCAGATCGCTGATCATTTACTAGATGTTGGTCTAGGACCGAGCACTCAATTTTACGATCTGTGCTGCGGATCTGGTGCTGTGTCCATTGAACTAGTTAACAGAGGTGTTGATCCATCACGTATTTGGATGCTTGACGTTAGCTCTTGGGGTTCCTTTTGGTCCGCCATTGGGGCGGGCACATTCAACATGGATGTTTTTGAGCGTTTGCTGGCCGAATTACCGAGTGACAAACGAGGCTACAAAGATCACATGTCGGCACTCTCGGCACTTCCAACGGGAAAGGATGAAGTAGAACTTTACCCTCTGCTACAAGCTTGCTCGTTTGGGGGGAAGCAAATTTGGCGCGATGGAGAACGCTGGGCAAATGCCTGCTTCCGGGATTACTGGGAGCCAACCGCTACCAGCGTTCGCCGCAGTCCTGCCAACCCGATGCAACCCGGCCCAACTGAATTGCGGCGCCGGATCGCTGCTATAGTGAATGGTATGAGGGGAGTGAATTGCTTAAACAAAGACATCATGACGATCCTTAACACCCCTCTGCCCAGCAATGCTGTAGTGTATGTTGACCCGCCATACAAAAGTACGACGAAATACGGATTCAGCTTTGACCTAACCACGTTCATAAGCCGCTTTCGTGCAATTAACCAAGCCCCATTGTTTGTTTCTGAAGGAACTCCGCTGAATGACAATTCTTTATTACTCACATTTGGTGGGGCAAAAGGTGGCATAAGCGGGGCTCGCAAAGGCAAACATCAAGAGTGGCTAAGTCGTTTCTAAAGCAGCCCTAAGCGCTTAGCATTTCTTGTAGATCCATTCCTGGCCAAAATACGTGAAGCCACCTCAAAATCATTAAGTTCGGATTCTGGGAACACAGATATAGAGTAGTAGTCATCTTCAACCTTAGTAAAGGTGACCACCTTCTGTACCAAGTAGTGCTCCTCACCTTTGGCTCTAAACGCATCAGTGATCTTTACTCCTGAAGAGTTAACTCCCTTGATCTGGAGGCGCCATGTGCCATTTGCATTTTCTCCAGTAGGAAAGAGAATGGTGTTGCCAAAATAATCAACTCCCTCGAAATTGAGAATGATATCTTTGCGGGAATTTGTAGCGGAAGGATTAATGCCAAAAAACTCGACCGCACCACGCATGAATCCGGGTTCGCCGAGATCAAAAAGGGTGCCAGTGGGTTCACCGCTCTCAACCAGGCACTTCATTGACAAATCAAGAATATTCCGTGATCCACCAGTCAATCTTTTTGTTTCAAACCATATAGTCTCACCCTCTTTACTTTGTGGATTGGGGGCTTGTACTGACGAAACTTCGGAGACCCCTGGCGCCGTTTCTTTCGCTGGCATCCTGACACGAGGCAGTGCAGCGGGAGTTCCATTGCCGAATAGAGCCCCCCGGCTGCCATCCCTTTTAGCAGCTCTAACTGAGCGTACTTGCTGGTTGACCTCTTTAGATATATAGCCATTTTGGAGGAGCTTATCTACATCATCTTTTGACACTATAGGCATGAATGAGTCGTTAAGCGAGGTTAACCCAGAGATGTAGTCACTCTGCGCCTTTAGAATTTCAATATATTCATTGCTCGAACTATCTACTGGAATGAGTGCCGAGCTTTCAAAATTTGTCCATAGACCTCCCCCTGTCAGGTTATGTGAGCCAACAACTATCAAACCCTTTTCATTTCCTATAAATTGGTAGATCTTTGTGTGGAATGTCTGGCCCTTTTCAGAATGCACCACATTTAATGAGTCGGTACAAAGGAGCAAAGCCGTAAGCGCCTCATATGACGTCACACCCAGATCGACGCCCACGTAAACATTTACCTTTCCACCCTTTTCTCTAAATTTTTCGAGCGAATCTTTAACTCTAAGGACGCCACTGTTCTTTGCGAAGGCGACTACGATGTTTAAAGTGTGATAGTCCTGTGAGTCAAGTAACTCTATCAAACGGTTTCCGAGCTGACCGTTAAAAGGCTGGTTCATTAATTCCATAAATGACTTCTTTAATATTGATTTGATTTAAGGTGGAGGAAAATCTACCACAATCCCATCACTTTCTTTTGGGCGTGGCTCTATTTCTCCTCCATGCATAACGTCGAACTCAAGCGTGCCGACGTAGGAGGCATCGCTTGTAGTGAGTTGTTGCGACGCGATGGACTAAAAGGTTAGTAATGAATTGAACGAAGGGATAATCGAAGTCGGATCGTTGAAGTGA
>JAOUNW010000165.1 GCA_029880755.1 Gammaproteobacteria bacterium | reverse complement strand
CTGGGTACGATGAAGTTTTATGTCCGGATGACGCCGGATGACGCCGGTCCCGGAACACGGGGCATCCAGCAAAATACGATCGTATAATTGGCCGTTCCACCATTTATCCGGAAAGCAGGCGTCTGCCTGCAAAATCGTCGAATCAAGAGATAATCGGCTTAGCGTCTGCTCGATCAATTTAACCCGCCTCGCCTCAATCTCGATAGCAGTAACCTCGGCCAGATTCGGCTGTTTTTCCAGGATGTGCCCCAGTTTCCCTCCGGGTGCAGCGCAGGCATCGAGAATGTGCTGTCCAGGTGCTAAATTGAGCAACTCGGCAGCAAGTTGCGCAGACCCATTTTGAACCGAGACCTCTCCTTCGGTAAAACCCGGAAGGTCAGCGATCCTGTGTGGGCCGAGTAGCTGAATGCCGTTATCCATGCCTTCGATAGCAGCAGCATCAATGCCGTTGTCGGCGAGCTTGTCCAGGTAGTCTTTTCGTGACAGCTTCAGTTGATTAACTCGCAGCCCCAAAGTAGGACGCTCATTATTTGCAATTAAGATTTGTTGCCACTGTTGGGGCCATGCCTGTTTCAGGGCATTAATAAACCAGAGTGGATGGCTGAAGGTAGCCTCTGGATCGGTTTCGAGATTACCCAGAATCAGTTCCTGCTCTCGTTGAAATCGGCGCAGGCAGGCATTGAGAAGATTTTTTGCCCAAGGTTTACCCAGAGCAATACAGGCTGATACGGTTTCATTTACCGCGGCGTGGGCTGGCAGGCGCATGTGCTGCAACTGGTACAGACCCATTAAGAGCAAAATATATACTTCCTGGTCTTTGGGTTTCAGGGGCTTCTCCAGCAAAACCCTGGCGATGGCGTCGAGCTGGTGGTACCAGCGTACCGTGCCATAACAGATTTCCTGCATGGCGGGCGATATTTGAACGCTCTCGCTGGCGTCACCATTAAGGGCGCGATCCAGAAAAACACCGTCTCGAATAACTGCCAAAAGCCTCTTGGCAACGATTGCGCGCGCGTTATTGGTTGCTATCGCCATGTCTGGATCTTTAATGGGCGTCAGTCTCTGGGGCTCTTGGTCCGAACCGTTCATTTATTGCGAGTCGTTGGCCGTTGATGAATGACTGGGCGTCTATAGCCCGGCCACCCTCAATCTGGAGTTTGGTTAGAGTAAGCAAGCCTTCGCCCGTTTTTACGACTATGCCACTTTTTTCAAGGGCGACTATGGTCCCCGGTAAAGTATTTGGGGGGAGGTGGTCTGAAGCACTAGTAATAGCGCCAACGGCCCATATTCTTACTTGTTTTCCTCGGTACACTGTTGAGGCAACTGGCCATGGATTGAATGCCCGAATCTTCCGGTGCAACAGGTTGGCCGGTTGGGACCAGTCTATAACGGCCTCGTTTTTTGTTAATTTTTGCGCATAGTTGGCCAGCTTTGGGTCCTGTGGCAGCGGTCGTGTCTCGTTGTTTTCAATTTGACGTAAAACTTCTGTAATTGCCTCACCTCCAAGCCCGGACAGTCGGTCATGCAACGTCGCGGCAGTATCGGCATCAGCAATCGGTGTTTCCTTTACTAGCAGTATATTTCCGGTATCCAGGCCTTCATCCATTTGCATGATTGTTATCCCGGTTTTTTGGTCACCGAATTCAATGGCTCGCTGAATAGGCGCCGCACCGCGCCAGCGCGGCAGGATAGAGGCGTGAATGTTCAGACAGCCGTGTGTCGGTATGCGAAGAATCTCTTTGGGTAACAGCAATCCGTATGCAACAACCACCATTACGTCTGGTGTTAAGGAGGTGAGCCTTCCGATTTCAGAAGGTGCCTTAAGCGTTGACGGTTGGTGGATCTCAATAGCACATTCTGCGGCATACAATTTAACAGGGCTTTTTGTCAGGCGACGACCCCTACCGGCAGGCTTGTCGGGCTGCGTGTATACAGCCACGACATCGTGACCGGCGTCTATTAGCGCCTTAAGCGCTGGAACCGCAAACTCGGGAGTGCCGGCGAAAACTATTCGCATGGTGTGCCTTACATGGCAACGCGCTGCTGTTTTTCCAGTTTTTTCTGGATACGCTGTTGCTTCAGGCGGGAGAGGTAATCAACAAACACTTTACCATCCAGATGATCAATTTCATGTTGTATACACACGGCCAATAAACCCTCCACTTCCAATTCGAAGGGTGCGCCGTTTTTATCAAGGGCCTTAACAGTTATTTTTTCTGCCCGGGTAACCGGTTCATAGATTCCAGGCACGGACAGACAACCCTCTTCCATGGTTTCTTCCCCCTGCCGATCGATAATTTCAGGATTGATAAACACATGGAGCTGGTTGTGCTCCCGGGTGATATCGATAACCACAATACGCAAGTGAACATTGATTTGTGTGGCGGCCAGCCCTATGCCGGGGGCGTCATACATGGTTTCGGCCATATCGTCGATTAGTTGTCGTATTGCATCATCCACCTCAGGGACTGGTTTTGCCTGGGTGCGTAGGCGCGAATCAGGGTAATGAAGGATGTTGCGTATTGCCATGGTTTGATACTGTATTAAAGGGCGCTGAAAAGTTTCCTATCTTGCGAAACTAGTTTATCATCAACTCAAAGGGTACTGAATAACAAGCATATTTACAGGACAGAAACCTTGGGTTCCCATGAAACTTCGGCTACACTCCTGACAAGATTACACGGAAAAACCATGCATGTCGCCCGTAACTAACCGACTTTTTGCCTTGATTGTGGGGGTTTCTCTGGTTGCCTGGGGGGCAGTCCGAGCCGATGTGCTTGAAATGCAGCCGGATCACCCGGATCGTTACACCGTAGTCGACGGTGACACCTTGTGGTCCATCGCAAGTCGCTTCCTGAAAAGTCCCTGGAATTGGCCTAAAATCTGGAAGATTAACCAGCAGGTGGAAAATCCTCACCTAATTTACCCTGGCGATGTCATTTTGTTGCGCTGGGTTGACGGACAACCTGAACTGTCCGTGTTAAGGCCCGAACGGGTCCAGCCCCAGCAGCCCACAGTGCCCGGGGCGCCCCCGGCGCCCGTTGAGCAGGTCCAGCCCAGGGTTTGGCGTCCTGCGGGTGACAGGCAGCGGTTATCACCCAAAGTTCGAAGCGAATTGCGTGAACAAGCGATCCCAACGATTCCCCCTGACGCTATAGGGCCTTTTTTAACCCGGCCGCTAGTTGTGTCACCGCGGGAACTGGAAAAATCCGGTTATATGACCGTGGGTGTCGGTGGACGCGTTGCGTTGGGTGATAATGACGAATTTTATGCACGAGGTATTGATGATACCTCCAAAGAATTCTTTTACATTTTCCGCAAGGGTCGGCCAATCGTTGATCCACGCAATAAGCGTCTTATTGGTTACGAGGCCATTTACCTGGGTGACGCAAAAATGGTTCAGCCTGGCCGAAATCGTACAGGAACCTCCAAGCTGACCATTACACGAATTGTCCAGGAAGTCCTGCCAACAGATCGTCTGTTAGCGGTTGAAGAAGAGGCGCCTCTACCCGTTTATATGCCGCGGGCACCCAAAGACGGGTTGGAGGGGACCATCTTGATGGCGCATCAGGGGCTGACCGAGGTCGGTGCCATGTCGGTCGTTGCCGTGAATCTGGGCGAGCGAGAAGGTATGGAGCAGGGTCACGTACTTCAGATCTGGCGCCACGAAGGCAAGCACAGGGATCCGGTGACGAATCGTTACTATATGCGCCCCGACGAAAAATCCGGTGTTATGATGGTATTTCGAACCTTCGATCGTGTCAGTTATGCGCTCATACTGGAAACCACCCAGCCAGTGCACGTTGGTGACAGGGTTACGACCCCCTAACCCGATCAGTTCGGCCACTCTGTTAATCTCATTGCTGAATATTTAGGCAGACCCCATACACTTGATCCGAATCCCCAAATCGGATAATTAAAAGTTCTGGCCATAGGGCGATGGATCATGG
>JAOUNW010000081.1 GCA_029880755.1 Gammaproteobacteria bacterium | reverse complement strand
AGATTTAATACTTCTTTCTTGTGTAATTTTTCAGTGCCGCCTTGTTCCAGCATGGTTTCCAGGGAGCGTAGACGCTCGATAGAGCGCTTCACTGTTTTAAAGTTGGTCAACATTCCACCCAGCCAGCGGTGATTAACGTAAGGCATACCGCAACGAGACGCTTCTTCGCGGACAATGTCACTGGCCTGACGTTTGGTGCCAACAAAGAGAATGGTGCCTTTATTCTGTGCCAGCTTTCCAAGAAAATTCATGGCGTCGTTAAACAGCGGCAACGTCTTCTCGAGGTTGATGATATGGGTTCTGCTGCGTGCCCCGAATATATAGGAACGCATTTTAGGATGCCAAAAACGGGTCTGGTGGCCAAAATGAACGCCGGCCTCCAGCATTTGGCGCATGCTTACTTTACTCATTAATTTTCTCCGTTGGGTTAAGCCTCCATGAGCCCCGCCTACCAACCCCGTAGTCATGCTACGAAGCACCCAGGTAAACGTGTCGGCCCATGTGTGGGTTATAAAAAAAGCGGCACTATATACCATAGACAGGGCTTTTCCACAATAATTTCAAAGAGTTCTGGTTATAGACCGAATAAGTTCAAGGACTTAACTACTGCGTTTTGGTGTAAATAGTGTAAAGTCGGGGCCTCGAATTCCTGCCAAACCTGTTGAATTACTGAGAAAAATGGCGATTACCATAAAAACAGAAGATGAAATCAAGAAAATGCGGGTTGCCGGACAATTGGCGGCCGACGTGCTCAGAATGATCCGGCCCCACGTAAAACCCGGAATCAGCACCGATGAACTGGACCAGATTTGCCATGACTACATTATAAATAAGCAGAAAGCCATACCCGCGCCCCTGAACTACCGGGGATTCCCCAAATCCATCTGCACGTCGGTAAACCATCAGGTCTGCCACGGTATTCCCGGGGAGCGGATCTTAAAAAAAGGCGATATCGTCAATCTGGACATTACGGTCATCAAGGATGGCTATCACGGCGATACCAGTAAAATGTTCTGCGTGGGAAAACCCTCCATACAGGCGCAACGACTGGTGGATATTGCCCACCAGTGCATGGTGATCGGTATCGAGCAGGTGCGTCCGGGCGTCAGGCTGGGGGATATCGGTTTCGCCATTCAGACCCACGCGGAATCCAACCGGTGCTCCATTGTGCGGGAATATTGTGGTCATGGTATCGGCCGCCAGTTTCACGAAGAGCCACAGGTGCTGCATTACGGCCAACCCGGTACCGGTGTGGAACTGAAAGCCGGCATGACCTTTACCATTGAGCCCATGGTCAACGCGGGCAAAAAAGAGGTCAAGCTTATGCCTGATAACTGGACTGTGGTTACCCGTGATCACAGCCTATCCGCGCAATGGGAACATACCATTCTGGTTACCCCGGAAGGTCACGAAGTGCTGACCCGGTTACCTGATGATGAGATTTGATGGCCGCAACGACAGGCCTTTCAATAAACGCGTCTACACTTTAAAAGAAGATATGTGTCAATCCAGACCTAACTCGATCTAACGATGTCTTTACACAAAAAAGACGTTTTTAATGACACCGCGTTTGAGCGGCTGCTGTCACAGGAAAGCAAACCACTGTTCTGCTTCCAGAGCGCATTGGAACACGGCCGTCATAAAATAAGAGCAGACCACTTTAATAACGGTAACCCTGAAACAACGGTCTCCTTGCATGCCTGGCTCATCGACAAATTGGTTATCCGAGCCTGGAAATACCACATTACAAGACTAAGCAGCCCCCTTCCAATTACACTGATTGCAGTGGGTGGCTATGGGCGCGCGGAACTGCACCCCGCTTCCGATATTGATCTAATGATTCTCGCAGAAGAATTCACGCCAGATCTCTCCAAATTCACAGAGACTTTTATTCAGTTTCTCTGGGATATGGGCCTTGAAGTAGGACACAGCACGCGCACGCTTCGCGAATGCGCCAGGGAAGCCAAGAACGATATCACCGTGGCGACCAATTTAATGGAGTCCCGATTACTCATTGGCAGCGAAACTCTTTTTTCCCAAATGAGAAAACAGACTGACGCACCAAAACTCTGGCCCAGCAAAAAGTTTTTCCAAGCGAAACTTGCAGAGCAACATGAGCGCCATGCCCGTTATGGTGATACCGCCTATAACCTGGAACCCAACATAAAAGAGGGTCCCGGGGGGTTGCGTGACATTCAAATGATTCTCTGGGTCACGCAACGACATTTTCGCGCCAATACTCTTCGCTCCCTCGTAGATCATGGCTTTCTCAGTAAACTGGAATATAAAACATTAATCGAAGGACGAAATTTTTTATGGTCAGTTCGTAATAGCCTGCACTATCTTGCAGACAGAAGAGAGGATCGTTTGCTGTTTGATCACCAGCGTATGCTGGCAAATCATTTTGGATATACTGACAATAAAAATGGTCTGGCGGTGGAACAATTCATGAAGCACTACTATCGAACCGTCAAAGAACTTTCCGTATTAAATGAAATTCTACTTCAGCACTTTGATGAAACCATACTCTCAATCAACAGGTTGAGAAAGAAATCACTTAACAATCGTTTTCATAGCGTAGGGGACTATCTGGCGGTTAATGATGACAGTGTTTTCAGCAAACACCCGGAATCAATACTGGAGATGTTTTTGACTCTGGAGAAAAACCCCAGACTAAAAGGTGTGCGAGCCCAGACTATCCGTCTATTGCGAGCTAGTTTATCGAAAATTGATCACAAGTTCAGAAACAAGGAAGCTCACTGTCAGTTATTCATGGATATCATTCGACAACCACGTGGTGTCACTCAAGCACTCAGGCGCATGAATTCCTACGGCGTCCTGGCTGCCTATATCCCGACATTTGGTAATGTCGTAGGACAAATGCAACACGATCTGTTTCACGTTTATACAGTGGATGAACACTCTTTGTTTGTTGTGCGCAACATAAGACGGCTAACAGTACCCGAGTACAGGAAGGAGCTACCACTTGCCAGCTCGATAATGCAGCATCTTCTCAAACCAGAACGTCTGTATCTGGCCGGCCTGTTTCATGACATAGCCAAAGGCCGTGGCGGCGACCACTCTGAACTGGGTGCAACCGATGTAACAGAGTTTTGCCAGTTACACAAGTTAAGCGACTATGATACCTACCTGATATCATGGCTTGTAAAAAATCATTTATTAATGTCCTGGACCTCCCAGCACCAGGATATCTCCGATCCTAATGTCGTCAATGAATTTTCCCAAAAAGTGGGAGATCAGGAGCATCTGGATAATTTGTATCTATTAACTGTTGCAGATATGCGTGGAACCAGCCCAAAAATCTGGAACGACTGGAAAGGTCATCTACTGTTGCAACTGTATCAGCAGGCCTCGCGCGTATTCGCCCGTGGCATCAAGGCCGAGATCAATATGGATGATCACCTGGCACAAAGAAAGCATGGTGCTATGGAGCTGCTCGAACTGAACAGTCAGCAAAATATACTGATCGACCGTTTTTGGCGCAGCATGGACAACAGCTACTTTCTGGGTTACGAACCCAATAGTCTTGCATGGCATGCAAGAACAATCATAACGAGTTCCGCAGCGGAATTGCCAATTGTCGCTACCCGCTTTAACCCTGAGATTGGCGGTAATGAATTTCTTTTCTATTTACCTAGCAAATCAGATGTACTGGTTAAACTCACAGGCGCCTTCGATCGAAACAACCTCTCTATTGTCGATGCCAGAATTAATTCGTCGCAACAGGGATTTATGTTGACGACATTTGTAGTGCTGGACACGAACGGTGAGCCTATCAAGAACGGCAAAGTCCTGGAGAATCTGGAAAACACCTTTCGAAGAGAACTGCTATCGACGACTCTGGTAACACGCGCGCAGCCCAGACGTCTTTCCCGACAGCTCAAACACTTCCCCATTGCCACCAAAGTCAGTTTTAGCAAGTCACCCAACAGGCAGATGACGCTCATGGAGGTTATCGCCCAGGATATGCCCGGGTTACTGTATGAAGTTACGTCGGCACTTTACCTATGCAAAATGAAATTAGTGGGTGCCAAAATTTCTACTTTTGGTGAACGTGCTGAGGATATCTTTTTTATCACCGACCAGAATGATCAACCCATCACTGACGAGCAGAGTCTGGATGAACTGCGAAATTTGATTCATGCCCGCCTGCAATCAGACCAGGAAGCGGTAAGACAGGTCAATTTTTAGCCCAGCTTAAACACACCGATTACGTTGAGAAACACGATAAGCACTGCCGCCGGCGACACGTACCGAATCAGGAAATACCACAACGAGTAACCCGGGCCCTTTGGTAGTGCCAGTTCTTCCCGGGCAGTTCTCTTTTTCATCAGCCATGCGACAAAAATGGCGATAGCCAGCCCGCCCAGTGGCAACATGATGTTAGCCGTTATATAGTCCAGCAGGTCAAAAAATGTCTTCCCAAAAAACGTTACTTCAGACCATTTATTAAACGACAGAACGGTTCCCACCCCCACCAGCCAGGTAACAAACCCCGACACCACGGAAGCCTTAACCCGTGACACACTATGATTTTCCACCAGCCATGCGACAGCGGGCTCAATTAATGAAATCGAGGACGTCCAGGCAGCAAACACCAGCAGAACAAAGAACAACGTGCCAAAAAAGGCGCCGCCCCACATTTGACCGAAGGCGATAGGCAGGGTTTGAAATATAAGACCCGGTCCGGCACCCGGTTCCAGATTATTGGAAAAGACGATGGGAAAAATCACCATACCCGCCATTAACGCCACCAGTGTATCGGCACCTGCTATATAAAATGATGCCTGGGTAATAGAAGCGTCTTTCGGCAAATAAGAGCCATAAACCATAATGGCGCCCATTCCCAGACTTAAAGTGAAAAAGGCATGCCCCATGGCAATTAACACGCTGTTCCATGACAGCCGATGAAAATCCGGGGTAAAAAGGAAATCCAGTCCCTGCGCAAAGGCGCCGGTATTCATTGAGTAACCGACAAGAATAACCAGTAACACGAACAGCGTCGGCATTAAAAATCTGACCGCTTGTTCCAGGCCACTTTGCACACCACGGGCAACCACTGTCATAGTCATTGTCATAAACAAGGTGTGCCAGAATAACAGCCGCCCCGGGTTGGTGACGAGATCATCAAAAATTGTTTTGACTCGTTCCGCCGAGGCGCCGGTAAACAGGCCGTCGGCGGTTTGAACGACGTATGCCAGCGCCCAGCCAGCAATGACACTGTAATAAGACAAGATCAAAAAACCGCCGAGCACGCCTGCCCAGCCCAGCAAACGCCAATGCGGTGTCCTACCGGCCTCCTCCGCCAAACTCTCCATGGTGTTAATCGGGCTCTGGCGACCGCGCCGACCCAGAAGTATTTCCGCCATCATAATAGGAATCCCGATCAAGGCGATGCACAAAAGATAGACCAATACGAAGGCACCACCTCCGTTTTCCCCTGTGATGTAAGGAAACTTCCAGATATTACCTAAACCAACCGCCGACCCGGTGGCAGCAAGAATAAATGCCAGCCGTGAAGACCATTCTCCATGAATTGATTTTCTGTGTTGCGTCATTTAATTCATCCAGTATTTTGTAAATAGGTTTCTAGGATTCTCTGGTAACAAAATAAAGGCCGGCCTGACGGAATCAGGGTATTAACAGCTTGCTTCCCGCTAACAAATTATTCCCGTGAATATTGTTGGCAAACCGAAGAGTGTCTACCGCGATATTGTATTTTCTGGCAATACTGGTTAAAGATTCACCACGTCTGACAATATGATGCCGTGGTTTTTCTGTTGCGGTGGCACCCTGTTTTGCCTGCATCGATCTTACCCGCGGCTTAAGTTCCTTCCTGTCAAAAAAACGCTTTATGCCGTTGAGAATACCTTTAGCCATAGCCCTCTGATAAGTTTTACTGCGTAATTTCTTCTCTTCCGTCGGGTTAGAAATAAAAGCAGTCTCCACTAATACGGAGGGCACGTCGCCGATAGGTGACTTCAATACCGCAAACCCCGCTTGCCCCACCGATTTGCGATGCACCGGACCGATGCGTCCCAGTTCTTTCAAGATATCTGCACCCAGATCCAGGCTGAAACCAATGCTGGCGGTTTCTGATAAATCAAACAGGACTTTCTTGAGCGTTGGATCACTGTATTCGGCTGAATCAGCATAAACACCGCCAAGACTATCAGCGGCATTCTCGCTCGCCTCCAAATACTTCGCCATACGGTCACTGGCGCCGCGTTCCGTCAATGCGTACACCGAGGAACCACTGGCACGACGCCCAGGCACCGCGTCGGCATGAATAGATATAAAAATATCGGCGCCCGCTTTTCTGGCGATCAGCGGGCGCTGCTTCAATCCGACATAATAATCGCTGCGGCGCACCATCAGAGGACGCATGTCCGGTTGCGCTTTAATCAAACGCTCCAATTCCCTGGCAATTGCCAACACAACATCTTTTTCCTTGGTGCGATAGCGACGGCCAATGGCTCCCGGATCTTCACCACCGTGGCCGGCATCGATGGCGATCACCCACTCCTGTCGTTCGGGCTCATGGCTTTTGCTAACAATCACTGGTTCCGTCTGGGCATCATCATATAAGTCCACTACCAGACGATGACCATATTGACCTGCAGGACCCAATACAAAGGTCTTGGGGCGCACTGCCTGTTTCAGATCAAGCACTACCCGCAGACCGGTTTTTTTATAGGGACTGCTACGGATATTGTTAACCATGGTGGCTTCGCTAGACAACGGGGGCAAAACTTGCTTCAGGCGGGCATTATCGATATCGATTACGATACGTTTGGGGTTTTCCAATGTGAACAGACGATGCTCCACCGGGCCGCTGACATCGAACACCAGTCTTAAGTTATCCGGGGCCTGATAGCTGCGCAAATCAGTGACGACAACCTGCTCCGCCTGAGCTGAGGATACAGACAAGCACGCTGCAAGAAGAATCAGGGAGAGAATATGATGACGGACAGTTATCATTGTAAACTGTCTACCAAGGCGTGGCCTGTTTTAGGATTAGCGATAAAATTCACACGGCGTCCTGTGGTTTCCTTGGTAATTATAATCTCAATATCTGGATCTGGCAAAATTGCCTGCGCTCGCTCCGGCCACTCTATCAGAAAGACGTTACCGGGTCTGAGCAGATCACGAAATCCAAGATACTCCAGTTCTTCGGGCTCCTGTAGACGATAGAGATCGAAATGATGTACGGTAAGCCCGCCAAAAACATATTGCTCATGAAGGGAAAAAGTTGGGCTTTTGACAGAATCATGATACCCCAGCCCTCGGAGAATACCGCGCACCAGCGTGGTTTTCCCGGCGCCCAGGTCCCCTTTCAGAAAAACAATCTGCACCGTATTAATTGCGTTCGATAGCTTCTCTCCAAGTTTTACCATATCAGAGTCGCTGGCGACCTTCTGCTCAACGTTCATAACACCCCTGTCAGTGCAAGCTGTCCTGATAGTTCTGATAACACGTCCGTTGCCATCAAACCCTGCTCACCCAACCGCTGGCGAACAACATCGCCAGCGCTGGCGTGCGCCCAAACACTCAGTCTCCCTGCCGCATCCAGCGATAATCCCTGCGCCAGTAACCCCGCAATGACGCCGGTAAGCACATCTCCCATGCCTGCGCTGGCCATGCCCGGATTTCCGCTATCGCACAACCCGATAACTGTTTTTTCCGAAGAGGCGATCAATGTATTGGCGCCTTTTAACACACAAACACCTCCGTATTGTTTCGCTATGGCTTTAACGGCGGCCAGTCTGTCGCTTTGCACGTCGCGTGTCGCTATACCCAGAAGTCGCGCAGCCTCTCCCGGGTGGGGTGTGAGAATCCAGTTTTGCCGTCGCGCTGAATTTAGCGCCAACAAATTCAGTCCATCGGCATCTACCACCATGGGTAACGAGGTTTCCATCGCTGTCGCAAACAGTGCTTGCGCCCACTTGTCCTGTCCAAGTCCCGGGCCCAGTGCTACCACATCACTGGCGGCCATCAATGCCCGCAATTCCTTTCCACGGTCAACGGCCTGGATCATTAACTCTGGATAGGAATCACCAAGACATGGAGAATGCGCGGGATGGGTGGCGACTTTCACCAGTCCGGCACCGCTACGATATGCTCCCAGGGCGCTCATGATCGCAGCGCCTGACATTCCCGGCGCACCGCCAATAACCAACACCTGTCCGTAGTCGCGTTTGTGAGTATCCCGGGCCCTGGACTTTAATAAGCCGGCCAAAGAATGTTGGGTAACACGCTCTGCTACCGGTGAAATGGAACTGGCAGCCTCCGCAGGAATATCCAAATCAGAAAAATAGACTTCGCCGGACAACGTCGGACCCTGCCCGAGAAACAGACCCACATTGAGCCCGACGAAACTCACGGTCACAGACGCTCGTACCGCATTTCCCAATATATGCCCACTGTCTGCGTGCAGACCTGAAGGTATATCGAGCGTCAATACCGGGCAATGGGTTTCATTAATGGCGTGCACACAATCAAACCATTGATCTGCGATATCCCGCTCCAGCCCGGTACCAAACAAGGCGTCCACAATAATTTCGGCACTCGCCAGGTTCTGCCGAGTAAAGGACAATGATTGACCTTTCGCCAGAACGAATGCCTTGTATGCCAACTGGGCATCGCCCTTGAGTTTGTTAGGATCATTAATATGCAACGCTGTCACATTCAGCCCCATCTCCTGCGCCAAACGTGCCAGCACATAGCCATCACCACCGTTATTGCCGGGTCCACAGATAACGGCAATTTTCCTGGCCCTGGGCCAGCGAAAACGCATGACGCGATACCCAAACTCGCCCGCTGCCTCCATAAGCCGGATACCGGGCATATGGTATTTGTCCATGGCCAATTGATCCAGCGCTCGGGTCTGTTGTGCCGAATACAATGCTGCCGGTAACGATGTCATGGTAACGCCTTCCTGTCTCATCAGAGTAGTATGATAGAGTGATATCCTACGCATAAGCAATGACACATCACATCGCCCATGACTATAAATGTTGATTTTCTGGCCACTCAAATAAGTGCCTGGGCCTGGGAGCTTGGGTTTCAGGGAGTTGGTATCACGGACACACATCTGCCGGAGGCAGAAATACATCTACAGCAATGGTTGACCAACAACCACCACGGTGCGATGAGTTATATGGCACATCATGGAAGTAAACGCAGTCGACCGCAGGAATTATTACCCGGCACCCTGCGCGTCATTTCCGTTCGTATGAACTACTGGCCGCAGGAATCAGTCCAAGAGGCTGTACAGCAACTGGAAAACCCGGAGCACGGTTTTATTTCCCGCTATGCTCTCGGCCGCGATTACCACAAGCTGGTTCGCAAACGCCTGCAGGCGCTGGCTGATCGTATCTCTGAAACAGTAAAGGAGCATCACTATCGCGTCTATTGCGACAGTGCACCGGTGCTGGAAAAGGCGTTGGCCGAAAAAAGCGGTCTTGGCTGGATTGGCAAGC
>JAOUNW010000164.1 GCA_029880755.1 Gammaproteobacteria bacterium | reverse complement strand
CAAGTCCGGTTGGCAGGAGCCAGGGGAGAAATTGAGTTGCCGCCTGGACAATGACAAAGCCATGTCCTGTACAGATGTTAAAGGGGCCTCAGTGAAGTTTGTGCAGTAGGTTGCACGGTTTGAAGATAGAGAGGGATTTTGCATGATTAAGCATACTATTATCACATTTATTTCAGTATTCATGATTTCTGCGTCGGTCCAGGCAGAAGATCAGCTGGACGATGTGTCCAAGTCCTTATTCACCGTTCAATTGGAGCAGGCAAAAAAGGGCGACTCCCAGGATCAATTTTTTGTCGGAGAAATGTACGAGAAGGGGCTGGGTACACCAAAAAATTTGAGCGAGGCCAAGTCCTGGTACCAGAAGTCGGCCAATCAGGGCTTCAAGGAAGCGATAAAGAAGCTCGCCAAATGGGAAGAACAGCGTCAGGCTGAGGCGCGTGCCAAGCAGCTCGCGGAACAGCGGGCGGTACAACAGCAGGAGCAAGCCGAACAGCAACGTCAGGCCGAGGAACGCAAAAAAGCGGCAGTAGCCGCCGAAGCAAAAAAGCAGTCGGCCGCCAAAGCAGCAGCTGCCAAACCACCGACACCGGCAAAACCTGCGGCCGCCAAGCCAAAGCCAGTAGAGGCGAAACCGGCGCCGGCACCTGTAGTGGCTGACAAGGAAAAGAAAGCGGATACCGATAAGAAAGAGGATGTAGGATTTTCCTCCAACCCATGCAAGGGTCCGACAGCGAAGTTTCTGACCACCTGTAAGGATAAATAAACACGACTCGTTGCCGAGTCTATGAAGAGTTGATTACCAGAGCAAAAGAAAAGCCGGCTGATGCCGGCTTTTTCTATGGTTGGTTATGTAAGTGCTCAGGGAATAATCAGCAGGATTTTGACCGAGTTATCCAGCACTGAACCGTCCACATAGCCGATGCTGTTGGGGTTGCTGGCAACCCAGTTCTTGACGGCAATGTCGCTGTCCAGCTCCTGTGGTGGCCGGCCCTTGCCACTAAACATAATCCGTGACCAGTGGGCCTTGAATTGCTGGTCGCTCTTATTGAGAACTTCTTTATAGAATTTTGTATGCGCCGGTGTTCCCGGTTTCTGGTCCACGGGCTTGACTGAAGAGCCTTTACCGAAGACCCCGGTTTTACCCAGATAGATATTGGCCGCTTCTTCGGCGGTGATGCCCACCGCTGAACTGCCGGGATGGGTGATAATAGCGACGTTACCCGCGACAGCCAGTCCAGAAGAGGCGGCGAGTATTGCTAGCGCTAACAGGCGTTTGAGTTGAGTCATTGTCTGTTTTCCTCTTGTGTCTGGTTAAAATACAACGTCAATGGCGAAGCTGTAGATGTTGATGCTGTCGCTGGGATCTTTGTTGGTACTTGGATCATTTGGGTTGTACAACAATAACCCGCGCGTACCCTCTTTGGGCTTGATGTTTTGTACCTCAAACTTCATGGCAGCGCCCGCGCCCAGTTCGTAGCGGAAACCGACGGTAGTAGATTCCTGCTCCAGAGGCGCTAGAGGCAAAGGCCCAAAAATCGGATGTGTTGCAGTGGCTGGGCTGTCATTGTCCTCAGTTTTGGCCTGGGTGACGTGGGTCAGCAGGCGCCCGGTGCGGTAACCCAGGGTGACATAGCTGCCCTTCTGGTCAGGGAACGCCAGTTGCGCCAGGCCGGTGATATCGCGCTCGAAATATTCTGAATATATAACAACGTTTTTCCAGTCCACCGTAAAACCGACACTGGCGAACTCTGCCTCTTCATCTTCCACGCCAAAAGATTCGGCACTTACCAGGGTTTTCAGATAACCGGCGCGCACCGTAAAGATATTGGAGCTTAGGGCGATGTTGATGCCGCGCATTTTATGCACTTCAAATTCCACAAAATTTATATCTCCCTTTAGGGGCATGGAGTCTGCCATGGCATCTGCCGCACCAGGAGATATTCCGGGGTAGAGCATTTGAATAAAGCCAGATTGAGTTGCATGATCGTACAGAGTCTCCTGCGGTTGCAGCGCCTCTTCCCCATGGCTGTCCCCAAAATAAGGTTGGATCAACAACTGATTATCGCCGAAGTTGAGTCTATAAAGGATGTCGGCGCCGGAAATGGTTTCGATGGGGTTGGAGCTGTATACCTCCATGGGTGGCCGGATCCAGGGGTAGGCATAGCCTACGTCATAATAATCGGAGATCAGGAATGTGGTCAGTTTGATTTTCCCCATACGGAAGCTGAGTGGGTCATTTACCTTGTAGGTGACAAATGCCCAGTCGGCGCTCATGTTGTAGGCCTCTTCATCGGCGCGGGCGAATAACTGGCTGGTGACGCTTACGTTGGAATTAACGTCTGCTAACAGCTGAATGCCAATGCGGCTATCAGTGGTAAAGGATACTTCGTTCCCGAAGCTGCCGTCCTGCAGCGGCACTTCCGAGTCACCGTAGGTGGCACCGGCCGTCAAAAAGCCATTGATCGCGACATTGTCCAGGGCCTGGGCGGCGAGTGGCATCAGGCCTGCCAGTACCAACCCGGATAGACTCACTACTCGTTTCATTGAGATATCTCCTTGCTGTAAGAGTGCACAGTTTGTTGTTTCTTAACTTCCCGTTGAGGCGAGACGGACGCATTGTAGCGGACGTCTGTTGCCGTGTTCCCCTTAAGATAATCTGACTATAGCCAATGGTTCCGGCTTTTCAATGTAAACAGCAGCATAGGAGTGTCTATTCAGAAAATCTCCCGGTCAGAGAGCCCGCATGGCGAGCATAAAACCATGTGTATAGTAAGTTATATTAGTACGTCGCCATCCATGCGGGGACAGGCTGAAAAAATCACCTTCTATCGGCCGTCAGCTGGTCTTGAGAAGCCGCAATTGGCAAGCGAGGAGCTGTATGCCTATGCTTGAGAAAAGGGATGCCCGGGATCGAGAGTAGCCGGACACGGACCATAGGTTGTACTATTCATGCCGCCGATTATCCAGGAAGTTTTGCCGAGCCAACGACTAACAATAAACAGGCCATCGCCGTTGTTTGAACTCTATTTACGTGCGTTTAAAAAATCGCTCTATAAACTGATCACACCGACTGTTGTACTGGTTGCCGGTGCCGCCATTCTTTCGCGTCAAATTGCGGTGCATCCGGCATTGCTGGATTTCTTTCACCTTATTCCCTATGTGTTTCTGGCGGCGGCGCTGGCGCTAAGCTGGCGTTTTAATCAGGGCAGGTCATTTTTTCTGCTCTGTATCCTGACTTTGTGCTACTGGGGTCTCGACAGCATTGTTCGCAGCCACGACGCAACAGCCATTAAAGCGGTCTCAGTCTATGCAGGTGTGTGTTTTCTATTGCCGGTTAATTTTGCTGCGTTTTCCTGGTTGAAGGAGCGGGGAGTATTTAATAAGTTCAATATAGGGCGTTACCTCGTGATCCTGGTTCAGATTGTCATTGTTGCACTGGTGGCCAACCTGTCTGTTGACAGTCATCTGCAATCTCTTTTTGTCCGCTTTGATAATAGTGGGTTACTGGCAATGCATCGCTTGCCGCAAATGGCTCAGGTGCTATTTTTCCTGGCGCTGATGGCATTGTTGGCCCAGCTGTTTGTGCATCGCTCGGCATTGGGTGGAGGTGCCATCGGTGCCTTGATTGCCATGGCGCTTGCCCTGAATTACGAAATTGGTGGTTTCGAAAGCATTTTATATTCGGGTATCGCCAGCTTGTTGTTACTGGTGGCCGTTGTGCAGGATTCCTATATTCTTGCTTACCACGATGAGCTTACCGGGTTGCCGGGGCGGCGGGCACTCAATGAGCAGATGATGCGCCTGGGTAATAAATATGTTCTGGCCATGGTCGATGTGGATCACTTCAAGCAATTTAATGACAAATACGGTCATGACACCGGCGACCAGGTGTTGCGCTTTGTCGCCGCAAAAATGGAGGCGGTGCGTGGAGGTGGTAAGGCCTACCGCTACGGTGGTGAGGAATTCACGATTTTATTTAGCGGAAAGGATGTGCCGGATGTGCTCGACTA
>JAOUNW010000163.1 GCA_029880755.1 Gammaproteobacteria bacterium | reverse complement strand
CTTTGATCGGATTGAAGTTAAAGGTACCGGGTGGATGGTGGGACAATTGGCCGGCCGTACACAATAGAACACCGTACGATTGCGAAATTGTGGATGTGGACTACAAAGTCAGAGAGGCGGAGGTGGAAGAGGAGAACGACGAAAGATACTTTGTGATACAATGCGAATACGACAACAGGCGTTATCCCATGGAATACAAGCATGTTTGGAAATATTCTCGTCGGGTTGAACAGAAGGGGCAGTTTGATGTTCAAGTCAAGCCATACAAAAACGTCATTGATGAAAGATTTGACAAGCTTTGCATTGATACTCTTGAGGATTTGGAATCGTGCCATCGTGGTGGTCTTAATTGGCTGCTGAGTGACGTCAAAAAGCACCGTCAAAGTATCATCAATGAAATGAGCGATATTTTGGACTCGCAGCGCGTCGAGCCCGGGAAGCAGCGAGAACTTGGAGAGAAATTCTTGAAAGCTCAAGGGCGTGGCACCGTATCGTGGGGCAAGGCAAAAATGCACAGTGACGCAGACTTGACATCGGTGGATGCCCCCCTTTTGACGTGTGCATCGTGTGGCTTCCGACGGCCGCATTCTTCGTTGTATTCACTAAGTGACGGAAACGAGGGTTGCTTCAGAGTCGAAAACAGGGACGTGAGATCACTTGACTGGGCAGAACTTGATGAAGCGCAACGATCAGAGCATTTTGAAAGAATGGCAAAGCCCGTGTTGACTATACCAAAAAATGACAAGGGTGGCCCGGATGATTTTAGGGGTGTTGAGACCTGGAAAGCATATTCAAGGTGGCCTGACAAGAAGCCTGATGAGTTGACAAATGACACCACCCTTCCGGATTGGATGTTCTGCAAGAATGGCGATGGCGTGACCGATCGGAGCAATCCAAAGTACTTTCATTTGCATCCTGAATTCGTTGAAGAGTTCATTGGTGATGATGGCAGGAGGGATTTTAGGGCCAGGCTCTGTCCGTTCTGCTGCAAGTTCAAACCAAATGGGAAACGCAAAGCGCCCGCTCGGTCCGTTGCAAGCGGAGTAGACTTTGGCAGTCCCAGAAGGTTGGGGCTTGTGCAGCTGACGCCTCGGGAGCGCCAAATGATATCCAAAGTCCGGCACTACAGCAACGCCATCAAAATAGAGAGCAACACCGGTAGGCAGAGAGAGCTCAGTCACTCTGCCATCAAAGGCCACTCAATTCTCTTCGATCATGACTGTCCGCGAGTGTTGAAAAAGCTGTTGAGCGAAGAAAACATCAATGACAGCATCGACGTTCACTTTGTTGGACCGGAGGGTCAGTACGATCATTTGGCGAAGAAGGCACTGGGCTCGGCGCACGTTTCCGCCCGACCTTTTGCAGTGTATCAATGGTTGAAGGTTTTGAAGGAGGTGAACGAGGTGTATTCCGAAGACGGCGAATTGGAGGAATTCCCAGTTGTGGTTGAGAGAATAGAGAAATGCAACAAAGCCCTCGTCGAGGAGGCGGTGATGGTGACGGCAGACAAAAAGACATCAAGAGAGACTGATATCGGGAGGGATGACATCAGAGAGGTCCGCGTGTCATCGGGCCGTAACCAAGCACCTGCTGCATCGAACGTTGAGGAGGTGAGTATTCAGCTTTCTTTGGACATTCAGTGCCTCGCTGATGCAAAATGCTTGTACCCTTTGCAAATTGGCTGGGTGCCACCACACTCTTTTCTCGTCAATGCCTTTCACTTACAATGCGACCTGCTGCTTTGTTTGTTTCGTTTTGGGCAGAGTGCTGACGAAGAGGATGCGAATGGTGACGTCTTTCCCATGCACTGCAGTTACTTGACCAGCCCTAGGAAGACTGCTCACGGAACGAGCACAGACGACACCCATGATTTGTTTGTCAGCGTTGCTGGAGAATTGGGGGTCAATGTAAACAGCGAAAAGAGAGTGTACAACGAGTCAAAGGAAAATGCCGTGACAGAGTCGATGTCGTACAGAGAGCAAGACCCCTTGAATGAGTTTGTGGGCGGACCGCTCGGTAAGGATGAAGGGTTGGTCAAGGCCTTCCCTGACGTCTTCTTTCTGGGGAAGGCATATGACAACGACAGGCCGTCGCTTAGCGAAGAGCAGACGCGGCATCTCCTGATGCAGTTCACGACAAATGCTGCTTCGTGTCAGCCACTGTTGTTTTACCTTTTTGATCAGATTCAGAGGCATGGTTCGATAAAGGGCATGTACGCCAAGCAAGTCCAAAACAAGAGCGAGTTTGCAAAATTTGCTGATGAGTACGTTTCGGAGACTTTTCAGGAAAAGTTGAAAGAGGCGGTGAAGGACCCACACGGGAAGACTGGGAAGGAGGTGATGAAAAAGGTTGAGCCAATTCTTGCTGGTGGAGGGAAGCTAACAATCTATGGGGCTCTCGCTCGAGCTGACACAGGAGGGAAGATAATGGCAATGCGACGTAGATATGCTTGCGCCCCGGCATTCCTCACGTTTGCCATTGATGACGTCAATCACCCCACGTCAATTCGGTTGGCCATGAGCAGTTCGAGCAACACAGACTTCCCGGCCGTTGTGTCTGGCGGGCACCATGAAGCGATGAAACATGGTTTCAAGTTCAGTTGCGGGGAGGACGAGGTCTCCATACCGGCCTCGTACAGTGCACGCCTTCGAACATTGGTTAACAATCCAGTTGGAGCCGCCTGGGTTTACCAACAGTTGGTGATCGATGTGATGTCGATACTTGTAGGTAAAAGACCGGGCTTTGGACAGAGGAGCGGCATCACCAGGACGACTGAATTTACACCTTGGGACGAACAAAACCTTGGAATTGCTGGGTTGCCGGTGGCATTTCTTGGAGTGAATGAGACCACTGGTGGCGGATCACTTCATTTTCACGTGGTTTTGTGGGGCGGTTTGTCACCTGACATCCTCGAGTTGGTAGCGGACGTGCCTGAACTTTGCAGACACGTTGGATCTGTTTTAGATTCAATCTACAGTGCAACCCTGCCGAGGGAAGTTCACGTCAGAGATTTGGTAACCAAAGACCTTAAACAGAACTGTGACACCTCGCCAACATTTAAAAGAAGAGATGCAGCAGCCAGTGCGATGCAAGTTCCTCCTGACCCGGATGAAGCAAGAGATGAGTTTCATGACTTTACCTATTGCACTGTTTGCGGGCGCAACATCCACGTGCACAGTCACACGTGCTACAAACCGCCAAGTGGATATCATGGGTGCAGGATGTGCAGGCCTGCTGGCGACTCTGATGGAACAGGGCCGATAGAGTTGTTTTGGTGCGAGGAGTCACAAAAGCCTGAGAAAAAAGAAGCGGTGGAAAGTGGTGGTTCGATGCCGGAGAACGCAAAACATGACTTCTCCCCACTCACGTCTCCGGATGTTCGAACCATTTCGTGGGAACTGAATCGGCCCGACATTGCCGGACTCCCTGCATTGGGTTGCGCTACGAATGAGGCGCAGGCGAAGGCCGTAATTCTGTCAAAGCTTTCAGAGGCGATGTGGGCGAACACCCGTATTGAGAATGCAGTTTCGTTTGAATGCGTGGAAGACGGAACTGGGGGACATGAGGGGGCTTATGAGGAAGTGCCAAACAAGGAAGATGCCGAGCTCCGTGCCACGTTTCTTAATCCAAACAACTGCAGAAGACCCAGTGGGAGTGGGGGTGATTGGATGGAGAGACCTAGTGGGGGTGAATGGATGGAACCAGTCGAAGACCACGAATGCAGCCCCAAAAATTCACACGACTCTAAAGACGTTGATGTGCACACCTTCTTTGATGATCGTGATCGCCTGTTTCACGGCATGCTCAAAGGGTTAGTGTTGGCAGGGGTTGCACCAGCCCACACTAAATCAGTCAAGGATTTGCGGATGGAGCTAATGGATTGGGTGACAAAGCATCAAGACGAGAAGTACAAGGGCAGACGTTTCGCATTGCACCTTTGCGATTCGGGTGGTGAGATGGACCTTTTGTTGCTCTCAAAGGCGAAGGGGGTCAATGTGTGTTTGTACACAGAGGATGAGTCCTCGGGCTATTTCGTATTCAAGGAATTCTTTGAGGCAGGCGAAGGTGCTGA
>JAOUNW010000162.1 GCA_029880755.1 Gammaproteobacteria bacterium | reverse complement strand
CTGATGCAGCAGTACAGGGTATCAGGGACTTACTGGATATTCCCGGGACTGAGACGATCCCGGCTGGTGATATCGAAGTGGTTAAAATGGGCACAACCGTTGCCACTAATGCCCTGTTGGAGCGTCGGGGTGAGGCTACGGCTCTGGTGATTACCAAGGGCTTTGTTGATGCCCTGCGTATTGCCTATCAAAACAGGCCGAAGATCTTTGCTCGGCATATCGTCTTACCGGAACAACTTTATTGCCAGGTTGTGGAAGCGGACGAACGAGTGATGGCGACCGGTGAGGTGCTGCGCCCGGTTAACCTGGAGCAAGCGAGGGCCGGACTGCAAAAGGCATTTGATACCGGTGTGCGCTCTGTGGCTATCGTGTTGATGCATGGGTACTGTTATCCCGCCCATGAACAACAGTTGGCGGCGCTAGCCAAAAAAATCGGTTTTTCGCAGGTGTCTGTGTCACATGAAGTCAGCCCGCTAATAAAACTCGTGAGCCGCGGCGATACCACGGTTGTGGATGCCTACTTGTCGCCTATTCTGCGCCGTTATGTGGATCAGGTGAAAACGGAACTGGGGCAGACACCATTATTGTTCATGCAGTCCAACGGTGGTCTGGTGGACGCCGATTTTTTCCAGGGCAAGGATAGTATTTTATCCGGCCCGGCTGGAGGTGTGGTCGGCGCTGCCAAAGTTTGCGAGCAGGCCGGGTTTGAAAAGATTATCGGCTTTGATATGGGTGGTACATCAACCGATGTATGTCACTATCAGGGCGAACTGGAACGCATACTTGAAACAGAGATAGCAGGGGTACGTCTGCGTACTCCCATGATCCATATACATACCGTTGCCGCAGGCGGAGGATCCATTCTACATTTTGACGGCTTCCGTTACCGGGTGGGGCCGGATTCTGCCGGTGCCAATCCGGGACCGGCGTGTTATCGCCGCGGTGGGCCGCTTACTGTGACTGACTGCAATGTGATGTTGCGGCGTATATTGCCTGATTATTTTCCATCGGTGTTTGGTTCCTCCGGGGACGGGAAGTTAGACCGGGATGTGGTTAATCTGTTATTTAAAAATCTCGCGCATGAAGTCCATCAGGCAACCGGGGTGGAGTCTGCGCCCGAGCAGGTGGCCTGGGGATTTCTGCAAGTGGCGGTAGAAAACATGGCCCAGGCAGTACGCAAAATTTCAGTACAACGTGGCTATGATGTCAGTGATTACACGCTTTGTTGTTTTGGCGGTGCCGGTGGTCAGCATGCCTGTCTGCTTGCCAGGGCTTTAGGCATGAAGCGCATCCTGTTGCATCAGCATGCCGGTGTATTATCTGCCTATGGCATGGGTATGGCAAAACGGCGCGTATTAAAGGAGCAAAGTGTTGATCTTGTATTGGATGATAAGAATCTTGGTGTGGCTGAGGTAATGCTGAAAGGTCTGGCGCAGCAGGCACGCAATGAATTGCGGGAACAGGGTGTCGTTACTGAGTTGAAAGAAGAAAATTTTCTGTGGAGTTTGCATCTTCGCTATCGGGGAGCTGATAGTAGCTTGATGGTCAGGCACGGCAGTCTGCAGAAGTTAAGGGAACGGTTTCAGAAAAGTCATAAGCAGTACTATGGATTTATTGAAGAAAATAAGATTATCGAGATAGCCATTGCTTCTGTGGAACTGGTAGTCAATGATTCCGGTGTCGGCGCATCTCTTCAGGGGAATAACAAAGGATTGATTGATAAGTCTGACCGTATTCCGGAACCGGAAGCCTGGACCGAGATTTACGGTTCTACTAAAGATGGCGAAACAGGCTATGTTAAAACTCCGGTATACCGACGGGAAACTCTGAGGGCGGGAGGTGCGGTGAAGGGTCCCGCCTTAATTATGGAGACCAATAGCACCATTGTTGTAGAGCGCGGTTGGCGAGCGGTCCTGGATGCTCAAGGGAATTTGCTGTTGGACTGTTTTACGGATAGGGGTAGACAGATAGAGAATGCCTGTGATCCCGATCCCGTGCGTCTGGAGATTTTTAATAATCTGTTTATGTCAGTCGCCGAGCAAATGGGCTTCACCCTGGAAAAAGTCAGTCACTCTGTAAATATGAAGGAGCGGCTTGATTTTTCCTGTGCCCTGTTTGATGCAGAGGGGTTGTTGGTGGCCAATGCGCCTCATGTGCCGGTGCATCTGGGATCCATGGGGGAAAGTGTCCAGAGTATTATTCAGCAACGCCGCGACACGATGATGCCTGGTGATGTTTATGCCACCAATGCCCCTTATAGTGGCGGCACTCATTTGCCTGACATTACCGTCGTTACACCGGTGTTTAATCAGGCGCAAACGGAGATTCTGTTTTATCTTGCTACCCGAGGCCATCATGCCGATATCGGCGGATTAACGCCTGGATCCATGCCGCCGGGCAGCCGGGTAGTACAGGAGGAAGGTATTTTGCTGGATAACGTTGCGCTGGTTCGTGGAGGCCGGTTTCAGGAAACAGAGCTATTACAAAGATTGCAGGCCGGGGCTTATCCGGCTCGCAATCCTGGTCAGAATATCGCTGACCTCAAGGCCCAGATCGCTGCCAATGAACAGGGTATGCAGGCCCTGTATAAAATGATTCAGCAGTATGGGTTGACCACGGTTCAGGCTTACATGAAACACGTGCAGGACAATGCCGAGACAGCCGTGCAGAAAGTGATTGAGAACTTGCATGATGGTGAGTTTTCTCTAACGATGGATAATGGCGCGCGAATACAGGTTGCCGTCCGGGTTCATAAAAGCGAACACCGGGTGACGGTGGATTTTACCGGCACTTCGCCCCAGCAGGCGAATAATTTTAATGCGCCCTCAGCGATCGCCAAGGCAGCGGTGTTGTATGTTTTCCGTACACTGGTTCAAGACGATATACCCCTGAATGCGGGTTGTTTGAAACCTATCAATGTTATTTTACCTAAAGGCTGTTTATTAAATCCTGAGTATCCGGCAGCCGTGGTGGCTGGAAATGTGGAAACATCACAGTGTATTGTTGATGCCCTGTACGGTGCTTTGGGTATAATGGCCGGATCACAAGGTACGATGAATAATTTTACATTCGGTAATGAGCGCTGGCAGTATTATGAAACCCTGTGCGGGGGTTCCGGTGCAGGTCCGGATCATCATGGCACAGATGCTGTGCAGGTTCACATGACCAATTCCCGGCTGACAGATGCTGAAGTGCTGGAGCAACGCTTTCCGGTGTTGCTGGAAGAATTCTCAATTCGTGAAAACAGTGGTGGTGATGGAGTGTATCGCGGTGGCAATGGCGTGCGGCGAAGAGTGAGATTTCTGGCGCCCATGACTGCAGCCATCGTATCCAATCGGCGCCAGACCGTGGCCCATGGTTTGGAGGGCGGTGAGCCTGGCAAACCAGGTCGCAATTGCATAATTCGAAAAGATGCTGAAGTCATAGAGCTGGGCCCATGCGCCCAATTGGAAATGAATAAAGACGATGTATTTATCGTCAAAACTCCAGGAGGCGGTGGATTTGGTAAAGGAGCCTAAAAATGATTTGTAAAAAACTTTTGTGGCTGATGGCTGCACTATCCCTGTGTGTTACCGTGTTGGCTGACGAGCTAAAACCCATGAATCCTAACGCAGATCATGTGGAGCGCTGGAACTGGTTTGTTGAGGCCGTGTACACCCTGCATCAGAAGCAGATTGCCGGACGGGAAATTAGAACCACGGAAAAAACAGGCGGTTTTTATCGTGAGCCCGAGTTTTACAAGGAGGTGCAGTATATCGATGTTGCCAGCAATCGGCGTATCAGCACGATTCGCTGGGAGCGAAAGAATCCTAAATTGATTCACTGGATTGAAACCCTGATTTATGATGAACAGGGCCGGGTGATACGGGATTACGGCGCTGCC
Organism: Gammaproteobacteria bacterium; assembly: GCA_029880755.1. GTDB lineage: Bacteria > Pseudomonadota > Gammaproteobacteria > Acidiferrobacterales > SZUA-150 > JAOUNW01. The sequence continues at coordinate 236 of JAOUNW010000162.1, read as the reverse complement.
TTTCTCACTCATAGCCGCAACGCGCCGCAACAAACACTGATTAACCTGCATGCCTATAATGGGGCGTTGCACGCCTACCGACAATTTGACGCCACAGATAACCGTATCTATGAATTCTGCGAAGGTACCTTTAATGGCCAGAAGATCAATCTGGTCTATTACGATATTGATATTCTGCAAAACGACGGCGTTGTCGGAGGCGCTTTCGACAAACCGGAATACAAGGCGTGCTTTAA
>JAOUNW010000080.1 GCA_029880755.1 Gammaproteobacteria bacterium | reverse complement strand
TACTGATCAAATGATACGGGCCACTTTAATCCAGACCTGCGACGAGCTTCATCGGTCATATTCATCACATGGTGATAGAAGCTAATGCAGCAATCCCTCGGGTCACGAGTAGTCAGAATAATCCTGCAGATATCCACACCAGGGGTTTGCTCATAAGTGCAGTGTGTCTTAAAAATTCTTGGATCAGGCATTGACTCAAACTGTTCGAGTCTCTCCTGGTGAGAAAATCCCTCGCGCGGTAACTCCAGCCACGGTACCACCTGGTTAATAAAATCAAATGATTCGTCTCCACCAGTCCTTAACTGATGCAGGATCTGTTGCATCCAGGTTGTGCCGGCCTTGGGCGCAGTGGTAATAAGAATGTCACTTGACCGTGGGGAAAAGTTGGCCAGCAGGACTGGATCATGCAGAGGAGAAGCCTTACCCCAGCGGGACTGCAGATTTCTGTCTGATGACATCATGTTATCCGAAGCAAGAGGAGTACTTCAAGACTGGCCTATTTTATGTTTTATGAAGGTATTGCTATTGAGCTCATTAATAGCTACCCGCAGTTCATCCTTGGTATTCATTACAATAGGGCCATGCCAGGCAATAGGCTCACCAATAGGCTTTCCGGAAATAAGCAGGAACCTGACCGGCTTGTCCCCTGTAGAGACCAGAACGCTATCTCCATCTTCATAGAGCACAAGCGTCTTTTCTCCTATCACGACACCACCGGAGTCCGGGGAAAAATCTGCCTCGCCTTCGAACACATAGGAAAACACTGTATGACCCGGCCTTGTTACATGATTAAATTTACAATTGGCGGGAACCGTAACATCGATATACTCCGGGTCGATAATAATATCGTGTACTGGACCCTGAATATCATTTACTTTTCCACAAATTACCCTAATTCTGACTCCATCATCCGTCATGATCTCAGGCACTTGATCGCTTTTGATATCCTGATAGCGCGGGGACATCATTTTTTGGCTGGCAGGTAGATTGGCCCACAACTGAAACCCGAACATGCGTCCTTTTTCATCGCCACCGGGCATTTCCTGATGAATAATTCCGCTACCGGCTGTCATCCATTGAATGTCGCCCGGCAACAGCTTGCCGGTATTGCCCAAGCTATCACGATGTTCCACCTCACCCTCAAGCATGTAGGTAATTGTTTCAATACCACGATGAGGGTGCCAGGGAAATCCCTTAATGTAATCATCAGGATCATCGGAGCCAAAATGATCCATCATAAGAAAGGGATCGAACAGGGGTGCTTCGTAAAAACCAAAGATACGATTAAGATCCACGCCCGCACCTTCCATAGTAGGCTTTCCCTTAAGCGTTGTTTTGATCTTGCGAATTTGTGTCATGGCCAATTCTGGAGCTTTCAACAGGAAACTGCAATTCGACCAAAAAACCGGTCAAGACACAACACTCCACTAATGTTATTCTTTCTGTTTATGCACAGGCTTTTTCCCCGTAATCATGGCTTTCACCAGGTTTTCCTTGTGTATCCTGCCGGACACTATCACCCCCACGACATGAAAGGCTATTAGCACTAACATCAAATTTGCCGATGCCTCGTGGACTTCCTCCCAGAATTCATCTTCTTCCTCGTTATCATGATCACGACCATTGGCATGCGCTTTTGTGATTAACTCAATATTCCCAGTCGTCGCAGCCGCCAATGGTCCATGCCCCTCCAATCCATAAAGCTTCAAGCCTGTTATAGACACAACCAGGAGACACAACAACATGGCCAGCACCATCCAGCCGCCCGCTGGGTTATGACCAACATAGTAGTCAGGCAAACCGCGCAGAACTCCAGCCAGATAATGCGCGACGGATTTCGGTGGGAAGATGAAACTGGAAAATCTGGCGTTGCGGGTACCTACCATCCCCCAGAATATTCGAAATATCACAAGGCCCAATACGGCGTACCCTGAATAGATATGCACTAGGCTCTCTTCTTCCCCGGTGATATACCCAACAGCAAATAGCATGACCAGGGACCAGTGAAAGACACGTATTGCGATATCCCAAACCTTCACTTCATTTTTATTTTCCATCATGTAGAACGACCTCGGAAAAGTATTTAAGACACAGAGAGACGCAAAAACCGGATATATATTATTACAGCGAAAACGGAAATACCTTGATGCGGCTCAAACACTTTCCCGGCCTTTTCCCTAGCCAGTCAGTCAGAGCGCATCCTTACTGTCCTTGCGATCCCTGAGTGTTGGTACGTGCACTGGGAAAGCCGACAATCGATTATAAAGATCCTGACGGAGCTATCCTGCCCTGATCATTGCCTGGATATCAAGAAAGTAGTGTCCTTGGGATTGCGCCAGCCCACTTCGACCCAGGGATTGGAGGGCACGAAATGAAAGATATCGGTATTGGAGACTACGGTAACCCTGTGAGCCTTACCCAATGTTTTACGTATATCGTATGCGGTTGGCAATCCGCCGGTACTCGCACCAATTATAATTACATGTGCCACGAAACATCCTCCTGAATTGATAAACTGCGTCGCACCCCTAAAATAGAAGTGTCTTTAGCTGCTGAAAGCATAATTCGTGCCAACTAATAACTGTGTTAACAACTCCCCATAAAGCAAAAAGAAAGCGTGTTGCTTTTTTTGTGATAACGTACCAATCTCTTCCTTGGCATCGCATCATTGATCGCCATTGCTCTGGATAACCTGGCACCAATTTTAATTCATTCATTTATCGCGCCGGAAGATGACTAGTGGCATATCGTTATTCTAAAATCCTTTGGATCGGAGCCTATCTGGCGGCCATTCTGGCGCCACTTTTTATCCTATTACTTGGTGACCACACGCCGCCCACCAGCTTCTGGTGGGATTTCGCTATCGCTCTCGGATTCTCCGTTGCAGCAATGATGGGCATCATGTTTTTTCTTACAGCCAGATTTCGGCGCGTCTCTGCGCCATTCGGTATTGATTTAATCTATTATTTTCATCGCCAAATTGCCCTGGTTGCTTTTTTCTTAATGGTGCTGCACCCGCTTATTCTGATAGGGGTAGAACCATTGATACTTGAATACCTGAAACCGGATGCGCCGAAGCACATGCTTGCCGGGACCGCTGCATTTGTCTGCGTCTGTCTTCTTATTGTTTCATCCGTTTTGCGAAAACAGTTAGGTATCAATTACGAAACATGGAGAACTGTTCACGCCATTCTGGCGGTGGTTACAATAATCCTGGTGATGTTTCATATAATTGGGGTGAAATATTATGTTGCTTCTTCCTGGAAAAGTACTTTCTGGATTTCCTTCGCCTTGTTCTGGCTTGCCTTGCTTGTTTATGTGCGCCTGATCAAGCCAATTATAATGCTGAAGCGCCCTTATTATATCGATAAGATTATTGAAGAACAGGGTAACGCCAACACACTGGTGATCAAACCAAAAGATCACACAGGCCTGTCTTTTCTTCCCGGTCAATTTATCTGGCTAACTCTATGGCATTCGCCTTTTTCCCTAAATGAACATCCGTTTTCCATTTCATCAAGCGCAGTTCAGTCCGGCAGTTTCTCGGTAACCATCAAGGCGCTAGGAGACTTCACAAGTGAGATAAATACTGTTCAGCCAGGGGAACCGGTTTATATAGATGGGCCTTATGGTGCCTTTAGTGTTGATCGTTATCCGAAACAAAATTACGCCTTCATCGCGGGCGGGATCGGAATTGCCCCAATTATGTCCATGTTGAGGACGCTATCTGACCGCAGTGATCAGCGACCACTAATACTATTCTACTGCTATAAGTCTCTGGAATATATGACGTTCTATCAGGAGCTGGAAGCTCTAAGAAAATCTCTCAATATTAGAGTGATCTATGTATTAAGTGATCCAGACGTATCCTGGACAGGTGAGTGCGGCTACCTAGACTGTAAAATTCTGGAGAAATACCTCCCGGCAAATAAAACGACATACGATTATTTTATCTGTGGACCAATACCCATGATGGCCAGCACTGAAAAGATGTTGCATCGACTAGGCATACCATTAACCCAGACACATTCAGAGATATTTAACCTGGTATAATTCATTATGCGCATGCTATTAGCAAAAATACTGGCTGTTACAACAGGATTGCTTATTGTTGTTCTCTCTGCAGTGTTTGCAATCCTGCAAAATAGCTGATGCCCGTGAAATACCTGCACTCAGTTCATATATACGACTCTGTCATCGCAGTGCTCGCCACGCTTTTACTCTTCTTGCCTACTCATCAGGCACTTTCACTTGATGTAGTTGAACTCGAAGCGAAACCCGGGACAGTACACTTCTCCCATAGCACCCACCGTACAGTCCCTTGTACCGACTGTCATCATGCCTCGTCAGGGGCCGGTGTTAATGAATCATGTCATAGCTGTCATACTACGGATTCTGTGATGCCTGTTAATACAAAACAGGCTTTCCATGGGAGTTGCATTGGTTGCCATCTTAAACAGAAAAAACTCAAACAGACCTCAGGCCCGATAAAACTGTGCAGCCAATGCCACCGGCATTAGGTTATTTCCGCGAAAAATATTAACAATCCTCCTAATTCACCCCACCATCAATCAAGGGGCTACTACCCCTCATCAGATTACACGCGTGCTAATTACATGATTTATATTAATGTTTTATCTGAGCCCTTCCGTGCGTACGTTTATGTCGTCTTTCCAGGGCTAAACTGTATCTATCAAGTTGTTTTTCTCTGAGAGGTAGAGGGTGCAGCCATGTCAGCGCAGTTAACGAGTTCCGATCTGGACAGCTACCAGCTTAGTTCCACAGGTATAGAGGTAGAGGAACTCGACGATGTCGATGTCGAGTCCGCTATTTACGCCGCCAAATACTCTCAAACAGAAACCGCCAGCACACCGGTGGTTCCGGCAGGCCTGGAAACGCTCGCCAGTCTGGATATTTTTCGAGACGTTGATCTCGCCTCCTTGTCTGGCCTGGAAAACAACTGCCAAACCATGATGTTGTCACCCGGCCAGGCACTCATTCGGGCGGAGCAACTGAACTCGCGAGTGTATCTTGTTACTGAAGGTCAGCTTCGGATTGTCTCGGGGAAAAAGGACAAAAATATTATTGGCGTAATCGATGCTGGCAAACTGCTGGGGCTACGCTCTGCCATAGACCAGAAACCCAGCTCTGCCGATTTCGTTGCCGCTGAGCCTTCAATGGTAATAGCTATTGATTACCAGATACTATATCAATACACGAAACAATCTCATGCACTGGCGTGTAATCTGCTGGATCAGATGACAAGCTGCCTGCAAGCCAACAACTATGTACAAATAGGTGCTTCAAAAGTGGTCAAGGAAAAGGGAAATACCGACCAGACCCCTGCAATGGATATTGATACACTCACCGGACTGCATAATGGCAGATGGCTCAGGAAGATGCTGCCACGGCAAATTGCCCGATGCGCGGTTGACAAGGTTTCACTAAAACTTGTTGTTTTCAGACTGGATAAGATGTCGGCTATTGAGACGCTTTACGATGCCGAGACAAAACAAAGAATGATTCGGGCTGTGGCAGAGGTGTTGCTTTACAATTCCCGTCCCAACGATCTTACCGTTCATGAAGATGAACTGACTTTTCTGGCAATTCGCCAGGATCAATCACTGGCGGAGTCTGAAACATTTATTAAACGAATAAAGACCGTCTTGTCCAATATTTCCGTTGAAGCCAGCACCGGCGAAACGCTGCCGCCTCCATATCTGAAAGCGGCAGTCTATGAACAAACTGGACAGGACCCTGCGGATACCGTTATTGAGAAGGCGCTAACTACTCTGTCCTGAACAATTATTCCGTAATCGGCACCAAGGTTAACTCAACCCGCCGGTTCTGAGCCCGGCCTTCCGGCGTGTCGTTGCTTGCAACAGGATGGCTCTCACCAAATCCAACAATATCCATTCGATTCTCATTGACCTTTCGCGTCTTGAGATAGGCGCCGACTGAACTGGCCCGGCGCTGGGAAAGTTGCTGATTATAACTGTCTGAACCAGTGCTATCTGTATGACCGGAAATAACAATAATGGTTTTATTATATTCCTGCACTACCAGCGCTACAGAATCCAGTACATTATAAAAATTTGCATTAATATCAGACCCATCTGACTGAAAGGTAATATTGCCCGGCATAACAAGATTAATATTATCACCTTCACGGACAACACTAACGCCAGAATCGCGTAATTGTTTCCGCAACTTCGCCTCCTGCGCATCCATGTAATAACCGACACTGCCTCCTGCCACTGCACCGATGCCAGCGGCTTTCAGTATACGACTGCGCCGATCCTTGCTGCTGGAGTCCCGGTTTCTCAGATAGGCCAAAGCGGCGCCCACACCGGCACCAATACCTGCACCTTTTGCTGTGGCGGAGGTCTTTTTTTCTCCGGTGTAAGGGTCATAGGTGGAGCACCCGGCTATCACGAGCGACCCCACAAGCGCTGTAACAAATACTTTTTTCATTTTTACCTCTTTGGTTTCAAGTGGTCCGTGTTGGCTGGAGCAGTAAATATACAGTAAAAATCCCGCACCTGCCCACAGCATCGTTACCGGGCAGAATTTAACTATTTTTATTAAACTCCTTCAATTACCGCTCATCGACTATACTTTGCGGCACCGTATGGGAATTCGTATTTTACCTATTATTTAGAGGCATTGCCCGACCACAACAGTCAGGAGACCGTAATGCAAGATTTACTGGACATCATTTTCAATTTTTGGACAGGACTGGCGATTATTTCGTTAGTCCTACTCAAAACCTCGGTAAAGTTTGTTCCGCAAAATCGTGCCTATGTCACGGAACGATTCGGTAAATACAGTAAAACCATGACCGCCGGATTGAATTTTATTTTGCCTTTCATTGAACAGGTGGCCTATGACCGCTCCTTAAAAGAGCAGGCATTTGATGTGCCTTCACAGTCTGCTATCACCAAAGACAATATTGGCCTAACGGTTGATGGTGTTCTGTACATGAAGGTTCTCGACCCCTATAAGGCGAGCTATGGAATCGAGAATTATGTATTTGCAGTAACGCAATTGGCCCAGACAACCATGCGCTCCGAAATCGGCAAACTGGATCTGGATAAGACTTTTGAGGAACGTGAATCCCTGAACTCCAGTATCGTCAGCTCAATCAATGAAGCGGCGGAACCGTGGGGAGTGCAAGTACTACGGTATGAAATAAAGGACATCACACCTCCACGCAGTGTGCTGGAAGCCATGGAGAGGCAAATGAAGGCAGAGCGTGACAAGCGTGCCACCATTCTGGAGTCGGAAGGCCAGCGACAGTCCGCTATTAACGTCGCCGAAGGTGATAAACAGGCAAAGGTACTGGCTGCAGAGGCCGATAAGGCAGAGCAAATACTCAGGGCAGAGGGTGAAGCAGAGGCCATCAAAAAAGTCGCCGAAGCCAAGGCCAGCGCTATCGAAACCATTGGAAAAACTGCGGTCACTCCTGAAGGCCAAAAGGCGATCCAGCTGGATCTGGCAACTCTGGCGATTCAGGCCAAGCAGGAAATTGCCAAGGAATCCACTGTGGTCCTCATGGATGGACAAAAATCCGAGGCGGGTCAGACTGTTGCTGAAGCGATTGCAATAGTTGCCGCCATGAACAAAAGCGAGGCCTTTCGCAGCGACAAACAACAAGGATAATAGTTATGGTTGAATACATTAACACGCATCAATCTGAATTCTGGTTTGCTGCAGGATTCCTGATTTTGATTATCGACGCATTAATACTGGGATTTTCATCCGGCGTATTATTATTCGCCGGTATTGGCGGGCTGGTCGCCGGCGCCTTAATGTATGTCGGCATTATTCCGGAAACATGGCTGGCGGGAATTTCTACTTTTGGTATCAGCTCCGGGGTTACAACAATTCTACTCTGGAAACCGCTCATGCGTTTCCAGAACAAACCGGCGCCCGTAAAAGACAACAGCTCTGACCTGGTGGGGCACACCTTTCATCTGACAGATGCCATCAGCAGGACGATCCCGGGCAACACCAAATACTCAGGCATCTCCTGGCGCGTGGAAATGGATGACAGTAGCATGGAAGAATCCCTCGAGGCAGGCACCCAGGTGGTGGTCACTTCCGTAGAAACTGGGTTGTTCCGAGTAAAAAAGAAGCAGTAACCGCCAACCCCCCCTTCATCAGTTCTTCTACGCAAGGAAAAGCCGCTTTTTATTCCTTTTAAACCCTGCAAATTGGTCAGACTAATGGGTCTCTTGGCTTTTTTTTCCTAGTCTCGACTATACTAAAATTATATCCATTACAGGTACCTTAATGGCCATGAGTGTACCCAAAAAATCTGATGCACTGACAACAAGCGGTAATCCCCTGCCGCCGTTGAACAACCAGCAAAAAGAGTCATTGATTATGATGATTGTGCTCCACTATGCCGAGGAGCATGCACTACTCAATAAGGAACAAATCGAAGATGCAAAGGCCAGTCTCAGAGCACTCTTTCTGCGTGCTACCGGTGAGGAGACCATGCTGCGCAAAATAATCAGCATTTTAAGGGTCAATAAATCGTTAAATCAGACATTCAGTGACATGACTCACGTCCTTGAAGGCATCCACAAGGCAAGAAAGATGTTGTCACTTAAGCTGGATAAGTTGAAACAACATATTGGAACACTGGCTATCACCGTACAGGAGAATACCGATTTCGCGGGACCATTTCTTGAGTTTTCAGAAGACTTTCTTCGCAGTGTTCTTACCTTCGAGCGGCAGATGTCAGAGTACCGGGAAGTGCGTGAAAATGAGGCCCGCGCAGCCCATACGTTCCGTTTGGCGCAGGAGGCCCGCAATAGCCTGAAACACCGTTTTGAAAACCACGATAGCGTAGAAAGTGAGCATGAGAAGAAAGTGAAAGAAAAGGTTTATCAGCATTTTGATTTCAGCGAAGCCGAGACGGATTACCATTATACCCAGCGATCCGCAAAACATGCCGAAAAAGAAATCACGGCCTTGCTCAACAAGTTTCAGCAGATGTGCCAAATGGCCATGAAGCCAGAGATGCGCACACCGGATCCGGTGCATCACAACCTGAACAAACCTGAATATCCCGACATTTATACCATGTCGAGTAAGGCGATGAGGACTTATCCAAAACTAAAGGTATTGGTACCCTCTATTCAGGAATTACTCCGACTATACCAGCACTCCTACGGAATTTTTCATTTGGATTTCGAGAAATTTAACCGTGCCATCGTACCCATGATTGAGAATATTGAAGACTACCTGCAGGCGAAAGAAATGGATGAGGATGTACGCACCAAGCAAAAAAAGCTGGAAAAAATTGAGTCACTCATCGCCTTTCTCGATGCTGCGGCAATACTGTTAAAAGATGGCCAGCAATACGCCTATCCGCAGTTTTCCAGCACGACAACAAAACTCATTACACACACAACTTCGAAATGGTCAGGTATCGCCGAGGACTTGCTAAGAATGAAAGTCACAGCCGAGGCTGAATTGAGCACCCAACTATCCTGATCGATCCAGCATCAGCCACCAAAGACCTTTTTCAGGATTTCTGTTGTCCTCTTCACAGGATCCCTGCGAATGGCAGCCTCCTCCTTTGCCAAATAATAAAAAATTCCGTCTATACTCTTGTTTACCGTATGGCTTGCCAGATCCGATTTAATATCAGGCATGAAAGGGATAGCTGCGTAACGGTCTTTGAAATTGTCGTACGAACGGATAGCACCAACCTTCTCCAATGCCTG
>JAOUNW010000079.1 GCA_029880755.1 Gammaproteobacteria bacterium | reverse complement strand
GTTGCAATGGTTCTTCAGGCGAGCTGATGGGAGCGGGGTAGCGGTATCGCCATTGTCAGGAAAACCGGTAATGGGTGCAGGAATTGTATCCTTGGAGGATTTCCCCGGGTTGCTTTTGCGTAGAGATTGGGTTGATAGCCAAATGACAAATATTATTCAGGAATTTATTTCCTGGCAGGCGCCATGGCTGCTGCTGCTTCAGGGCATATCTGATGATATTCGCAACGAGCTGGAGAAATTTGCCTGTAAATATTCCAGGCGTCTGGCGCTGAATCAGCGTCTGTATCCCAAAGTTATCAATCAGGACAGTATTCGAGCGGCATTAGTGGAGGCCAGACTGCGGGTTGCCAATGAAATCAGTGATATCTTGCAACCTGCAATAAACGATCCGTCTCATCAAATAGCTGGCCAATACTATTGACCCCCCGTATTTTTGGCAGCATACACCTTTATCTATAGTCGAATTGCTCATCAGAATAGTGATCTTACAGATTAAGTGAGATTTTACCTCCTGGCATATCCTTAATATCATAAGTAACTTTATTTGATAGACTGGCGCAGAAACTCGGGGGCTCTGGAATGAATATAGAAGTTGCGGTACGAGAGCGGATTTCAGTTCGCGCATTTCTTGATAAACCTGTCAGCCGTGAAACTATTGCGCAATTATTTGAGACCGTTCGCTGGGCGCCCTCAGCGGCGAATCTTCAGCCATGGTATGTGGCAGTAGTTTCCGGAGATCGAAAACAGAGAATCAGCGATCAAGTTATTCAGGCTGTTGAATCCGGGGTTGGCCCACATCCCAATTTCCCTTATTACCCTAACAAATGGGTGGAGCCCTATCGATCCCGGAGATTTCGTTGTGGTATGGCTTTATATAATGCTATAGGAATAAAGCGGGATGATACAGAAAGGCGTAGACAGATATGGAATGAAAATTATCGATTCTTCGGTGCGCCGATTGGCCTATTCTTTTTTATGGGTAAAAATACCGGTCATGGAGCATGGATAGACATGGGCATATTTTTACAGACGGTGATGTTGGCGGCAAAAGAACTGGGCTTGGGAACCTGTCCACAGGCGTCATTGGCTGACTATCCGGATATCGTGAAAAAGGAGCTTGATGTGCCAGAAGATTGGATACTGGTTTGTGGTATGTCTCTGGGTTATCCTGATGATCAGGCGCCCATTAATCAGTATCGCACCGAGCGTATGTCGGTAAACGATTTTTTGAAATGGTATGACTAAATCGAAAATAAAAAAGGGATCGATTAAATGACCCCTTTTTACGTAAAGCCAGGATTGGAAGTAACTAGGCGCCAGTCTTGCAGGCAAAAAACGGTTTGGTAAAGACAGCCAGATACCAGAATGCTACTACGTACAACAATGAGCCAATCGCCAGTACGTTAAGAAGGGATTCGGTCTGTTGACGCATCGCCAAATTTTCGTATTGGCCAGTAAGTGTCAGGTAAACCGCTGCCACAAACAGTAGTAAGCCCAGCAGGATATTGCCTTTCAGAATTAGTCGAAATAAGCAGGGCTTTTGTTTTAGTAATTGAGTCATTGCTACACCTTTTTTGCTGGTTGTTTCAAAAGAGTTAGTAGTTTATGAAAAACTAATATACCACGAATTGATCTATATCAATTATATATCTCATTGATTATTAATAATAATTATTATCATTCCGTTATTGATACCTGGCGATCAGGCTTTTTAGGAGGTAAATATGAGCCGATTCTCTCTGTTTCTGATTATGACTGCAGTGTTTTTGATTACTCCAAGTGTTCAGGCGGATTCAGCGGTTTATAAGAATAGTGTCAACCAGGATTACGACGTTGTTTACAAGGAAGTTCTGGCCTCATTGGAAAAGCACCGTTTTTTTGTCGTGCTGGAGCCGGATGTTGGTGAAAATCTGAAGGGTTTTGCTGAACGCTGGGGCGAGGATTATAACCAAAACAAACTTGAGCGTATTCGAAGTATGGTGTTTTGTAATGCCTGGTATGCTAACAGTGTAAGCAATGCCGATCCCGATATGCTGGCGCTGTGTCCTTTGCATATATCGCTGATCCATAAGAAAGGTGTGACCACCGTGCTTTTTGTTCGACCGGATTATGTGGCCCGGCGTAGCAAGGCAAGGGAAATAGCCAAAGAACTTACACAGGCAGTGATCGCTGCCATAGAAGAAGGATTGGTCAAAGCAAAGGATTAAGAACAATGGAGCATTTACGCCAGACCTGTAAACTTCAGCTGAGTTGAGATTTTAGGCCATACAAATAATCTGTTATGAAAAGTCTCTGGAATGATAATGATACTAAATCCCTCTCCGATGAGCTGGATTTTCGTGTGTACACTTCCCGTCTATTGGGTCGAGATAAAACATTGGTATTGCATGGGGGTGGTAATACATCGGTGAAAATTACCGAAAAGGACATATTCGGTAAAGACGAGACAAGACTCTATATCAAAGGCAGCGGTTGGGATCTGGAGACTATTGAGCGAGATGGGTTTTCGCCGGTACGCCTGGAGCCGTTGTTAAACTTGGCAAAATTGGAAAAATTGTCAGACCCGCAAATGGTCAATGAACTCAGGACGAATACCGTAGTGGCTACGGCGCCGTCACCTTCCGTTGAGACCATACTTCACGCCTTGATTCCTTTCTCGTTCGTGGATCACACTCATGCGGATGCGCTGGTAACAATTACCAATACTCCTAGCGGTGAGAAATTTATTCATGAGGTTTATGGTGATTCTGTCATAGTGGTGCCCTACGTCATGCCAGGTTTTGATTTGGCCAGAGTTTGCGCCGAGTATCTGGCTAAGTATCTCAAACAGGAGACATCGGGCATGGTTTTGATGAATCACGGTCTTTTTTCTTTTGGTAACTCCGCCCGGGAATCTTACGAAAGAATGATTGATCTGGTTACTCGAGCAGAAGAATTCTTAAAGGCCAGGGGCGCATGGAAAATTGAGGAGTCGATACCCGATTACGATTCATCAGAGATTAAGGCTGCGCTATCTCAGCTAAGGCGCGATATTTCTGAGGTCACTGGGTCCCCGGTAATAGTAACCAACAGTCGGGATATCTCCGCGTTGGTTTTCGCAAGGCGGTCGGATATCCACCAGGTCTCTCAACAAGGGCCGGCTACACCGGACCATGTTATACGCACAAAACGGGTGCCTATGCTCGGGCGGGATATAAAATGTTATGCCAAAGACTATCGGGACTATTTCGCCACTTATGCGCCGCAGGCCAATGAGACAAAAACGATGCTTGATCCTGCTCCAAGAGTAATTCTGGATCCGGAACTGGGGATGTGTAGTGTTGGCCGTAACGCCAAAGATGCTTTAGTCGTGCAGGACTTATATGAGCACACCATAGATATTATTTCCCGTGCCAGCCTTTTGGAGGAATACCGGGCACTGCCGGCGAAGGATATTTTTGATATGGAATACTGGGATCTGGAGCAGGCCAAGTTAAAAAAGACCGGCGGTTCACCGGCATTCACCGGTGAGATAGCCTGGGTGACGGGAGCAGCTTCGGGTATCGGCAAGGCCTGTGTGGAGTCTTTTCTAAAGAGAGGCGCGGCGGTTGTCGGTATTGATATAAATCCGTCAATTGCGGGCCTGTTCAAACAGGCGGGGTTTCTTGGTATCGAATGTGATGTGACGGACGGTCTTGCGTTGTCTAGGGCGGTAGAGCTGGCGGTTCGCCGATTTGGTGGGTTGGATATGTTGGTGCTTAATGCCGGAGTTTTTCCTCAGGCGAAAAGTATTGGGGAGATGGATTTGGATGAGTGGCATAAGGTGTTCGATATTAATCTGACAGCTAATTTGACCCTGATGAAACTAAGCTATCCTTTACTTATGCTTTCGCCTCAAGGTGGTCGTGTAGTGATTATTGGGTCGAAGAATGTACCAGCCCCAGGTCCGGGTGCAGCGGCCTATTCGGCGTCGAAGGCTGCGTTAAATCAGCTAATGCGTGTCGCTGCCCTGGAGTGGGGCGCAAGTCGTATTAGGATAAACACGATTCATCCCAATGCAGTTTTTGACACTGCTTTGTGGACCCGGGAAGTGATGGAGTCACGGGCAAAGTCCTATGGGATCACTGTTGAGGAATACAAAAAGCGTAATATTATGGAAACTGAAGTGACCAGCAGGGATGTGGCGGAACTGGCGGCAGAAATGTGCGGACCATTGTTTGCCAAGACTACCGCTGCACAGGTGCCTGTGGATGGCGGGGATATCAGGGTTATCTAAACACAGCCTTGCAAATAGCGGAGATCTCTTAATGATTGATGTAGAAACGCTCAGGAATTATGTGCCTATGGATACGTTGACCGAGGAAACATTGGATCGTTTGGCAAGAAGAGTCGATATCGAGGAATTTCCTATGGGAGCTGCGATCTGCAAGGAAGGGGATACCGATAATGACTCTATTTATTTGCTGGAAGGTGGTGTAGAGATGATTTCGCGATCATCAACCATGAAACGCCTGTTTCAAGGGGGTACTCCGGATGCTAACTTTGCTCTGGCGCAGGGCAGGCCAAGACCGGCCACGATTACCGCAACCACCAAGGTAAAGATATTCCGGGTAGATACGTCAAAACTGGATCGGGTCGTTTTGCTTGATGGGTTTACTACTACAGTCCCAATGTTTTCTGATGAGGAGAATCCTTTTAAGGGTGACACGGAGTGGCTGGAGGAGATGACGGAAAGCAAGATTCTTAAGCGTCTATCCAAGGAGAAATTGCCTGCCTTGCTAATGAAACTGGAGGCAATGCCGGTAAAGCGTGGGAATGTGGTGTTTAAGCAGGGAGACCGCGGTGATTACTATTACATTGTTAAGTCAGGGAGATTTACTATTTCGCGCAAAGATACCCAAGGGAAGGTGCAAATTCTTGACGAGCTAAGAAAGGGTAGTGTGTTTGGTGAGGAATCCCTGATTTCCGGGAAGACCCGCAACGCCAGCGTAGTGGCAATGGGTGATGGCACACTCATGCGTTTGGCTAAAGCGGATTTTCAGGATCTGTTAAAACAACCGTTGCTGTCTTATGTGACCCCGGAAGAAGCGCAGCGAATGATAAGCTCAGGAGCCAAACTGGTGGATGTCAGATCACCCCAGGAATTTAGAACAGGCTCCGTTTGGCAAAGTGCCAATATCCCATTGGCGGATATTCGCAAGCAGATGGACAGTCTCGACAGCGATGTTAGTTATGTATTGTGTTGCAAGCTTGGTATGCACAGCGAAGTAGCAGCATTTCTTATGAGTCAGAGAGGATTTCATGTCTATGTTTTGAAGGGTGGTATTGATGCTGCAAGAAAACTATAAGCTTGTTCGTATAGCAATGAACCAATAATGTAGCTGAAATAAAAAGCGACTGATTGCAGGAAATCAGCCGCCTGGAATTCAGTTTGCGTATCTATGCGTTAGAGAAAATAGTTAGCAACGTAAGCAGCAATCACCACTGCAAGCAATATCAGTACCACTATGTTGAATTTTCTTTTGTCTTTTATCATGAATGCCATTTTGACCTCCTTGGGAGTTGCATGCGTTATACATCACCCTAGACAGAATTTCTGGCGAAAGCAAGTTGGCTAATCCGTTAAACACGGGAAAAGCATCCGGGAATGTTAGTTTTTTGGGGGTATTAGTAGAATATACGGCATAATAATCCTGCTGTTGCTAAAATAATGGTATCCTGTTATGCCATAAATTTTTAAATGGATGGAAGTCCGGATTATATGACCCGTATTGTTCTCGATCCGCAAACCACGGTTGTTGAAGAGTGTTATGCGCTTTTGTATGCACCCCGGCGCCAACGTGACCGGTTTCCGGAAAATTGCGTCCAGGTCGTGGCAACCGAAGAAGAAGCGTTAAATGGGGCTGACCCGGAAAATAACCTGTTTGCGGCAAAGGTCATTGGTCCGTCAAGATCATCCGAGGGGTGTCGATTGTACTATCTTGTCGAATGGTTGGAAGCTCCTGTAAGCTAATTGCATTACCCCGTCTGGATGTAGCATGAAAATCCCCGAATTATTAGCGCCCGCAGGCACACTTCAGAAATTACAATACGCTATCGCTTATGGTGCGGACGCCGTGTATGCCGGTATGCCCCGGTACAGTTTACGAGTGCGCGAAAATGACTTTTCCAGGCTGGATCAGCTGGCCGCGGGTATCGAGTTGACACATGCCAAGGGAAAACGATTTTATCTGGCATGCAACGCTTTACCGCATAATCGGAAATTGGACACATTTTTAAAAGATATCGTGCCGGTCATGGAGCTTGGGCCGGACGCCTTGATTATGGCTGATCCCGGTCTGATTATGATAGTGAGGGAGCGGTGGCCTAGTATACCTGTGCATTTGTCGGTGCAGGCCAATACAGTGAATTATGCCGGTGTTAAGTTTTGGCAATCCCTGGGATTAACCCGGGTAATTTTATCGCGCGAACTCTCTTTGGATGAAATAGAGGAAATACGTCAGGCCTGTCCGGATATGGAAATCGAGGTCTTTGTTCATGGTGCTTTATGTATAGCCTATTCCGGGCGCTGTCTGTTGTCAGGTTATTTTAGTCATCGGGACGCTAATCAGGGGACTTGTACCAATTCCTGTCGCTGGCAATATGGAATTCAGGAAGCAAAGGTCGATGAGGTGGGGAATTTTCAGGCCAGTACTCTCACCGGTACTCAGGCAGGAAACGGGGACAGGCACCCGGATTCTGCCCGCACCTATTTACTGGAAGAGAGTCAGCGACCGGGGGAGTTGATGCCGGTAGAAGAAGATGAGCATGGTACCTATATCATGAACTCGCGGGATCTGCGAGCAGTAGAACACATAGGTCGATTAATTGAGATTGGCGTAGATAGTCTGAAAATCGAAGGTAGAACCAAATCACATTACTATGTGGCGCGTGTTGCACAGGTTTATCGCGGCGCGATTGATGATGCTATAGCGGGCAGAGGTTTCGATCAGTCCCGCCTCGGCGTATTGGAGAATCTGGCGAATCGCGGCTATACCGATGGATTTTTCCAGCGGCATGCAAGTAATGAGTACCAGAATTATGTTGATAATAATTCATCCAATTTTCATCAGCGCTTTGTCGGGGAGTTGGTTTCTTATGACAAGAGTACTGGGCTGGCCGAGGTGGAGAGCAAGAATAAATTCGCTGTGGGAGACAGATTGGAACTAATTCTGCCAGGAGGTAACAAAGATTTTGTCATGACATACATAGAAGATGAAAAAGGTGAGGCTATTCAAGAAGTGCCTGGTGGCGGGTTTCGGGTGCGTATTGCCCTTGATGAGCAAGACAGTGAAATGGGTTTGTTGGCAAAATATGTCTAGCATACGGTTGTGGCGGGAAATCCAATATAGATTTGGTCAGGTACCGAATCTCGCATTTGGTTTTCTTTTTCTTTTTATTGCCTCAGCGAGTGCAAATGCAACGGTGTTGTCAGATTTTCAAGGAGAACCAAGCTCCATAGAGAGTCATATCGGCAAGGGTAAGTGGCTGGTTGTAATATTTTGGGCCTCGGACTGTGGTGTGTGTAATAAAGATGCAGGCCAATATGAATCTTTTTATAAGAAATATAAGAATAACAAAGCGACTATTTTGGGGGTGTCCATGGATGGTAGTGCCAGGACCGATTTGGCAAAAAGATTTATTGCGCGTCACGGTCTGACGTTCCCCAATATAATAGGTGAACCCGGTGCTATTGGCGCGATGTATACACAATTAACCCATGAAGTATGGCTGGGAACCCCCATGTTCCTTATCTATTCACCCGCGGGAGAGTTGGTGGCGAGCCAGGTCGGGGCGATTCCTATGGATGCAATAGAGGGGTTTATCGAGAAACACGCAAACAAAGAAAATGTTAACTAGTTAATTTTAATATTAAAGCTATTCAGTGAAGATGCCAGGGAAATCTATTGTTATGCCTGATGCGGAGAGCGCCTTGCCTGGACGGGTAGAGAAAATGCCTGTGCCAGAGCGCCATTATGTTAATGGTAATTCCATGTTGCCTCCGTATCCGGAAGGGTTTGAGATGGCCATGTTTGGTTTGGGTTGCTTTTGGGGCGCCGAACGAAAATATTGGCAGCAGTCAGGAGTCTATCTTACTGCAGTGGGTTACTCCGGCGGCTATACACCCAATCCAACCTATGAAGAAGTGTGCTCAGGATTGACCGGCCACAATGAGGTCGTCAAGGTGATCTATGACCCCTCTGTTGTGAGCTATAAGACGTTATTGCGAGTATTCTGGGAATCCCATAATCCTACACAGGGTATGCGTCAAGGCAATGATCTCGGTACCCAGTACCGATCCGGGATTTATGTCTATGACGACGGCCAGCGCGGCATGGCGGTGGCCACCAGAGAAAAATACCAGTCACTGCTTGTGAAAAACAGTATGGGCTCAATTACTACCGAGATACTTGATGCCAGTGAGTTCTATTTTGCTGAGTATTATCATCAGCAGTATTTGGCGAAGAATCCGGGAGGTTACTGTGGCTTAGGGGGTTGCGGTATCGCGTTGGAGGGGTTTTAGCTGGTTTTCAAGCGCTATTTAGAAGATTTTATTAATTCAATCAATTGCTCTGCCGGCAATGCAGGGCTAATAAGGTATCCCTGAAACTGTTCGCATCCTAAATCCTTTAGCCGTTCCAATACTTCACTTGTCTCCACTCCTTCGGCTACTATTCTTAGTCCCAGGTTGTGGCCGAGATCAATAATAGATCGTACGATTACTTCATCATCCTTATTATAAGCCATGGAAGTAACAAAGGATTTGTCCACTTTTAGCTCGCTGACTTTGAGTTTTTTTAGATGAGTTAAAGAGGAATAACCTGTGCCAAAATCGTCGATGGAAAATTGTATCCCCTTTGCTGTTAGCGTTTCCAACACATCCGTGATTTGGCGGTTATCACCCATGACAGCACTTTCGGTAATCTCGAGGATAAGTTTCTCCGGGCTGAGCTTCCATCTTTCCAGGCAGGCGCAGACAATATCGGGAAATTCATTATCTCTTAAGTTGTAGGTAGATAAATTTACCGACACGGTTATGTCAAGGCCGTCATGGTCCCATCTGGCGCATTGCCCGAGCGCCTCTTCAAGCACCCATGTTGTAAAGGGGCGGATTAGTCCTGTCTGCTCCATTACAGGTATAAACAGGTCAGTGGGGATAAATTTGTCATCGTCATCAGGCCATCGCGCGAGTGCCTCTACGCCAGCAATGCACCCGTTTGAGATGTCAATTTTGGGTTGGTAATGGAGGGAAAATCTATTATCAGTAATTTTCTGCCTTAGGTCACTCATTAATGCCAGGCGTCCAGGGCTATGGCGATCTTCTTCGGAGTCGTAGACAAAATAGCCTGATCTGGAACGTTTGGCGACGTACATGGCCACATCCGCACGCTTTAGCAGTGTTGATACATCGGTACCGTGTGCTGGATAGGTGGCAATACCGATGCTGGCGCCTATGGAAAACACCTGCCCTTCAACAACGATTGATTCCTGAAGCGATTGTATCAGTGTTTGAGCAACGAGAGCCGCAGTTTCTTGGCAGGCATCGGGTACGATAATGGCAAATTCGTCACCACCCAATCGTCCTATTGTGTCGGACTTCCGAAGAGTGCTTTCCAGGCGATCACTAACTTTTTTAAGTAATTGGTCGCCTACATGGTGTCCAAGCGTATCGTTGATTTCCTTAAAGTGATCAAGGTCTACCATGAGGATAGAGACCAAGGTGTTATCTCGATTGGCTCGAAGTATTGCCTGTTC
>JAOUNW010000161.1 GCA_029880755.1 Gammaproteobacteria bacterium | reverse complement strand
GATGTGAGCCTCTTTCACATGAACATAAACCAGAGTGACAAGCATAAGATACTCCTTGTTAGTTAATTTTGAATGTACTACTCATGCGTACGGCAGTAAAAAAAACGCCATGACTTTTCTGTAATACGTTCAAGTTCCGCCAGCAATTTATCGCTGGGAATTGCCAGTCCTTCACCAATTCCCCAGATTGCAATATAGAACCTACCAAAACCTCCCTGCTCCCGTAAATCCAGTTCATAAACTGGTATGTCGTTGCCGCAATCAGGGCACTTCCAGAGGTTGTCGGGGCCATCAGGATCTTGCATGTGACGAAAAGTGGGTTCCTTTGCTTTGTGCCGACAATGAGGACAGTAAAAATATCTAATATTGTTAGCACCAAGAAAACGGGTTTGTTGACTGACAGTAGATATCTCCATATGACAAAAACCGGGCCTTCCTGCCTCATTGAGCGTAGTATAGATAGTCGGGCTGCAGCCGATAAAAGAAATATACTGCAGAAAATCCGGTCCGGTAAGAAATTGGTTATCTCCTGCCTGGTTATAGCGTTCACCCAAAAATCCGATCGCCCGCAGTTGTTGTTCCAGCCATTGCGGATCGGCCGGGCTGGCGCCCGGGTCGCGATAATGTAGAATCAGTTTTTCCGGCATTAGTGGGCCATAATTTGTTATTGACATGTTTGTAATACTATATGGATCAAAGTAAGCGTAAACAACAAATAAAAACCACTTTCAGCACAGTAGCATCTGGCTATGATAACCCGGCAATGCGTTATTTTCCGTTTTGCGGGGATAAATTAATAGCACTGGTGTCTCCCAGGCCGGGGGAAAAGATTCTGGATGTCGCGGCAGGTACCGGTGCGGCCACGATAGCTGCTGCCCAAATGGTGGCGCCGGGAGGCCGCGTGACAGCCATCGATTTTTCCGAACCCATGCTTGAAAAGCTTGAGAAAAACGCCGCCAAAATGGCGCTGTTCAACATCGACGTACATGTGATGGATGCCGAAACTCTGGAGTTCCGTTCGGATTATTTTCATCACGTGCTGTGTTCCTTTGGCTTATTCTTTATGGATGACATGGACCAGGCGCTGAGACAATGGATAAGGGTGTGTCGCCCCGGCGGCTCTATCGCCTTTACCTCGTTTGGCAGTGAGGCCTTCGAGCCCATGATGTCTATGTTTAAGGAAAAGGTAACGCAATTGAGCCCCGGATTACTCACGCCGGATAAGCCGTGCGGAATGGAGCTGCTAACGGATAAGAGCGTTTGTAGACAGTTGATGGAAAATGCAGGCCTGGTTGATTGCCAAATAACAACGCTGCAGATGGGATATCATCTAAAGAGTGTTGATGACTGGTGGGACATTGTCTGGAGCAGTGGCTTGCGCGGAATGCTGATGCAATTGTCGCAGGATGAAATTGGCAGGTTTAAAATAGAGCACTTTGGTCAAGTGGAAAGTCTTCAATCCGAACAGGGAATTTATCTTAATGTCGAGACCCATTTTTCCATGGGCAGAAAACCGAAAGAATAATATTTCAGGATTTTGGAAGAAGATGCTTTTCCAGTGTACGTAATGTAGGCCCAAGACCATTGTGGATAACGAGCCAGGCTAGAGCAACACCTGCCGCATTGGCCACGGCGTCATAGTAGTCGAAATGACGCAAGGGGCTGAAAGACTGGGCTATCTCAAGTGACACACCCAGACCAATCAGCATTAGCGCAATAATCCAGTAGCGGGAACGCTGGTATAACTGCAGCATCCACCAGGTGGCCAGAGTGTAGGCCGATATATGTCCGACTTTATCGCCGAATTTGAATCCCGGGCTTGGTGGGTGGGGAGTTAAAGACAGGTAAATAATGGCGCAGATCAGACACCAGCCGATGCCCAGCCATAATTTGCGGTGTCTCAACTGTCCTGCGTCCGTCAAGAATGATTCTCCCGATTACTCCGTATTTTTCTTATTTTAACGCCGGCACATGTTGTGGCAACATAGGTGTTTCCGATAAACTTTCTGCCTTTGTTTAAACAATAACGAGTCCTGCGCGGTGGCACTATCTATTCAGCCAAGTCTTCTGTTAAGTGCTGACACCGGATTCTAGATTATTTGCTTGATTAACGGAAATAAAATGTATGGCAATCCCAGAGATATTATTTGAATCAAATATAACGAGCCTTCCCCTGATTCATCGCGGCAAGGTGCGTGATATCTATGAAGTCGATGACAATACCATGCTCATTGTTACCACGGATCGTCTCTCCGCGTTTGATGTCGTGTTGCCCACTGCTATACCGGGGAAAGGCGCAGTGTTAACAGAGATGGCAAATTTCTGGTTTGAGAAAACCCGATCCACTATTCCTAATCACCTATCATCGATGACGCTGGAACAGGCTTTGCCCGATACATCTGAGCGGCAGCAGGTATCGGGCCGGGCGATTGTTGTAAAACGCTTGAAGGCCCTGCCGGTAGAGGCCATTGTGCGCGGCTACCTTATCGGCTCCGGTTGGAAGGATTACCAGGCCAGCGGGTCGGTGTGTGGTATACCCTTGCCTAAGGGACTGTCCCAGGCGCAAAAGCTGCCTGAAGCGATTTACACGCCCTCCACGAAAGCCGATGTGGGCGAGCACGACGAAAACGTCGCCTATGAGTATACCGTAGATGTCCTGGGCCCCGAACTTGCGCAACAGGTTAGGAGCGTAAGTTTGCGTCTATATAGTGATGCTGCTGCTTATGCGCTGGAACGAGGCATTATTATCGCCGATACGAAATTCGAGTTTGGTCTTGATCGGCATGAGAACCTGACCTTGATTGATGAAGTGCTGACACCGGATTCTTCGCGTTTTTGGCCGGCGGACAGCTATCGTGTAGGTATCAGCCCGGAGAGTTTTGACAAGCAATACGTGCGCGACTATCTGGAAACGCTCGACTGGAACAAGAAGTCCCCGGGACCGGAGTTGCCCGAGGAGGTGGTCAGACGTACTTCAGAAAAATACAGGGAGGCTTTGAAGCGATTGACCGGTTAACTGGCTTCCGGTAAACGGGAGTCTTCAGAGTCTAAGCGGTGGCGTAGGAAGGTTGTTCTGTTTGCCGGGAATCGTGATAATTGCCGCTGGAAATAACCGGTACGGGAACCTACAGGAAATCGTTATGGCAAGTTATTCAAAAGTGGTAGCAGTTTTAGTGCTGGCCAGTATTGGACTATCGGCTTGTACCGATGACAAGGAAAAAGAGCAACAATCCTCTGTAACTCCTTCTGGCCCTTTGACGGAGCCGACGCAGCAGGTTCCGGCAAGTCGGTTTTCTCTGGAGAGTATCGCCCGCGGTGCGGCAACATTTCAGGCCAATTGCGCCGAGTGTCACGGACCCGACGCCCAGGGACATCCTGACTGGAGTCCGGAACAGGCGAGCGGCAAGAGAGAGGTGATTGTCGCGCCACCTCTTGATGGCACGGGTTTGACCTGGAGGCGTAGCCGCGAAGACATAGCCGGAATCATCAAAAATGGTATTCGACGCAACAATTTTCCCGTGATGCCGGCCTGGAAAGGACGGGTAAAGGATAGCGATATCGAGGATGTGATCAGCTGGTTTCAGGCGCTTTGGCCGCAAGAAGTGTATGATCGTTGGCAAAAGGCCCAGACATCAACAGCAGGAAATAAAGGTTCTTAACTGCATAAATTCAACCGGGAGGGGAGATGTATGTACGGATTCAGTGTTCAAGTTAAAGATGATTTCAGTACGGCAGTGAATCGTGTTGTCGAGGCATTGAAAACCGAAGGGTTTGGTGTACTAACAGAGATTGATGTCCAGGCGACATTAAAGGCGAAACTGGGTGTTGAGGGTCGGCCCTATCGCATTCTTGGGGCGTGTAATCCGCCTTTGGCGCACCGGGCCATTACCGCTGAACCGGATATCGGTTTGTTGTTACCGTGCAATGTTGTGGTCAGGCAGGAGGAGGATGGCAAAGTTACGGTGGCATTTATGGATCCGGCAGCAGTACTGGAGCTGGTAAACAAGGAAGAGATCAATGAAATCGGCATGGAAGTACGCCAGCGTCTTGAAAGAGTCAGGGATCTTCTGAAATAAATAATTTCCTGAGACCCTGTTTTACCCACCATTATTTATGGCCCGGATAATGACAGAGTTGTCGTTAATCAGAACCGG
>JAOUNW010000160.1 GCA_029880755.1 Gammaproteobacteria bacterium | reverse complement strand
AAGACAAGTTGCGGTCCGGGTTGCGTCGTTCTCTGGAGAAGCGCCCGGTAGATGCAGGCGTTGTCGAGGCGGTGTTGGGAAAAATCAGACATAAGTTGATTGCCAGTGGCGATCGGGAAGTTAGCTCCCGTCAAATCGGTGAGTGGGTGATGGAAGAATTGAAAAGAATCGACGAAGTCGCCTACGTAAGATTTGCGTCGGTATACAGACGCTTCCAGGATGCCGAGGCCTTTAACGAGGAGATTCAACGCTTGCGCAATGAGCCGGGCCCCGAAATACGGCGCAAGCAACTTAAATTAATTCCTGATGAGGGCGACAATTCGTGAGCGTATCGGAAAGTGATGCGCGCATGATGGCACGTGCATTGCAGCTGGCAAGACGCGGTTTATACACCACTGACCCCAATCCAAGAGTTGGGTGTGTGATTGTCAAAGGAGACAACATAATCGGTGAGGGTTGGCACGAACGAGCTGGTGAGCCTCATGCTGAAATTAAGGCGCTACGCAACTCAGGTCAGGATCATCTTTATGGCGCCACGGTGTACGTTACTCTTGAGCCTTGTTGTCATCATGGTAAAACACCGCCATGTACACGATCACTGATTCAGGCCGGTGCCGGCAGAGTGGTGGTGGCCATGCTGGACCCAAATCCGGAAGTCCGGGGTCAGGGTATTGCAGAGTTGGAGCAAGCAGGTATTCCCGTTGATGTGGGATTGATGGAGCATGAGGCACGAAACCTGAATCCCGGTTTTATCCAACGCATGGAAAAGGGCCGTCCTCTGATAAGAATAAAACTCGCAGCCAGCCTGGATGGCAGAACAGCGCTTACCGACGGCGAGAGCAAATGGATTACTGATGCCGCGGCCAGAGAAGATGTTCAGCATTGGCGCGCCCGCAGCGCCGCTATTCTTACAGGTGTCAGCACAGTAATAAAGGATGACCCGTTGTTAACAGTTCGATTGCCGGAAACAGAACGGCAGCCGCTAAGAATAATATTGGATAGCACCTTGCGCACACCTCCTGAGGCGCAAATACTGCACGCTCAGGGCGGTACCTTGATAATTACGGCAACGGAAGACAGTAATCGGGGACAGGCATTGCGTGATGCTGGTGCTGAAATAGTGTTTTTAGGTAATGGCAAAGGGGCTATTGATCTGGTATCTCTTACGACCCATCTTGCCTCCCGGGAGATTAATGAACTGCATGTGGAGGCCGGCGCAACACTTTGCGGTGCTTTATTAAAGGCGCAATTGGTTGATGAGCTGGTACTATACCTTGCCCCTCATTTAATGGGCTCCCACGCCAGAGGAATGTTTAATTTTCCAGCACTGGAAAGTATGGCGGAGCGCATAAAACTGGAAATCAGGGATGTGCGTGCAGTAGGTAAGGATTGGCGTTTTGTTTGTAAGGTGTTGTATCACTGAGTTGATTAAGTAATAGCCGGGTAATTATGTTTACAGGAATCATTGAAGCTGTTGGCCATATTGAATCGTTGAAGCAGGCAGACGAAAGCCTATTACTGCAAATCAACACGGGTAAGCTGGACCTATCTGATGTGCATCAGGGCAATAGTATCGCTGTCAACGGTGTTTGCCTGACTGCTGTGCGTGTTTTGAGTAGTGGTTTTGTGGCGGATGTGTCTCGGGAGACGCTAGCCAAAACCAGTTTTGCTATTTTAAAACAGGGTAGCGCAGTGAATCTGGAAAAGGCTATGGTTGCCAATGGCCGTTTTGGTGGACACATGGTCAGTGGTCATGTGGACGGCATTGGGGAAGTAACCGAGCGTCGGAATCGCGACCGTTTTGTCGAGTTCGGAATTAAGCCGCCAAAAGATTTACTAAAATACATCGCCGCCAAGGGTTCAATCTGTGTTGACGGCGTCAGTCTCACCGTCAATACCATAAAGGATAGTGTCTTTTCGCTAACTATTGTCCCTCATACACTGCAGGAAACAATAATTGGAGACTATCAGGTTGGCCGAAAAGTAAACCTGGAAGTGGATCTGGTGGCCCGTTATCTGGAGCGGCTTATGAGAATTGATGATGGCTCGCCGGAAATTATTAATAAGGATCTGCTGACTCGAAGTGGATTTACCAAGTAGATAGTTCGGTAATAGCCCCGTTTTGGTTCGGGTCCAGACTTGGGCTATTCGCCTGGAATAAGGGTGTTTTTGAATCAAATTCGTACTTTAATCGAGTCAGGCCCGACTAAAACAGTGATAATTTGCCATGTATCAATTTATCCGGCTGTTTATGGCGGTATTTTTCCCGAAAATCAGTGATAATAGAACCCAAACAGAGACTAGGTCAGCAATGAGACAGTTATGCCAATAAGCCCCATTACCGAAATAATTGACGAGCTCCGGCGTGGCCGCATGGTTGTTCTTATGGACGACGAGGACCGGGAAAACGAAGGGGATTTGGTTATGGTTGCCGAACATGCCCGCCCGGAAGATATCAATTTCATGGCCAAGCATGGTCGTGGACTTATCTGTTTGACCCTGACTCAGGCCAAGTGTCGTCAATTGCAGTTACCCTTGATGGTGACCGAGACCCATCAGCGGCAGTCCACTAATTTTACAGTCTCCATTGAGGCTGCCGATGGAGTTACTACGGGTATTTCGGCAGCAGACCGGGCGACCACTATTCAGGCAGCCGTGCGAAAAGACGCGCGGCCCGAGAACATTACCCAGCCGGGACATGTGTTTCCTTTGATGGCGCAGCGAGGCGGGGTGTTATCCCGGGCCGGCCATACGGAGGCGGGCGTGGATCTGGCCAGATTGGCCGGGGCGGAAGAGGCCAGCGTAATTTGCGAAATTATGAACGACGATGGCACCATGGCCCGTTTGCCGGAGTTGGAGAACTTTGCCGCGGAGCACAGTTTAAAAATCGGCACTATCGCCGATTTAATTCGATATCGCATGGAAAACGAATCCACGGTTGTGCGTGAAAATGAATACTCCATTCCTACCGAGTCTGGTGAGTTCCGGGCAATCACTTATCATGACGGTATTACCGACGCGGTGCACATGGCATTGGTTAAAGGCGAGATTGAATCGGGTAAGCCGGTGCTGGTGCGTGTGCATGTACAAGAGACCTTGCTCGATGCCTTTACCGATGCTCACCGCTCAGGAAGCTGGACCTTGCATGAAGCCATGACCCGTGTCTCTCAGGAAGGTACTGGCGTGGTTGTGGTGCTGGATCAACGCGCCCTGGCGCCCGATCTTGATATTGTCATGGAGAGATTTCAGGATAAGGCAGAACAAAAGATGCACCAGCCGGTTTCTTTAAAAGGCAGGCGCGAGGAAATGCGAACCTATGGTGTTGGTAGTCAGATTCTTGCTGATTTGGGGGTGACCAAAATGCGGGTCATGGGTCATGCCATCCGAACACCTGCCATGTCAGGTTTTGGATTGGAGACCGTGGAATATCTGGAAACCAGCAGCGATCGAATTAACAAACTAACCAAGAAGCAAACAGGATGAGCAACATAAAAAATATTGAAGGTGATTTAATTGTCCGGGGCGCCCGTTTCGGTATCGTTGTGGGTCGATTTAATGATTTTATTGGAGACAAATTATTGGAAGGCGCAGTTGATTGTATTAATCGTCATGGCGGTGATACTTCCAGTATTGATGTTGTCCGTGTCCCTGGTGCCTACGAAATACCGCTGGCATTAAAAGCCATGGCGGAGACAAAAAAATACGATGCTTTAATAGCATTGGGGGCTGTGATTCGAGGTGCGACACCGCACTTTGATTATGTTGCCGGCGAGTGTTCCAGGGGAACGGCTCAGGTAAGCATGCAATACAGTCTTCCGGTGGCTTTTGGAGTATTGACTGTCGATACCATTGAACAGGCAATTGAGCGCGCAGGCACAAAGGCGGGAAATAAAGGGGCTGAGGCAGCAGCCTCAGCTATTGAAATGGTGAATCTCTTAAAAACGATTCAGAGTTAACGCGTAGCGGGGAGTGGAACATGAAAACTGGAAGCCGTCACAAAGCAAGACAAGC
The DNA here is from genome assembly GCA_029880755.1 of Gammaproteobacteria bacterium. Classification (GTDB taxonomy): domain Bacteria; phylum Pseudomonadota; class Gammaproteobacteria; order Acidiferrobacterales; family SZUA-150; genus JAOUNW01. Next base: position 157 of record JAOUNW010000160.1, on the reverse strand, counting down.
GGCTGTTCAAGCACTCTATCAGTGGCAGCTGACTGAACAGGCGCCTGAGGATATCGAAAGCCATTTTATTCTTGATCATGAAATGAGCGATGTGGATATGGAATATTTTGATAAGTTGGTTCGCCAGATTCCTTTGCATCTTCATGAACTGGATGAT
>JAOUNW010000159.1 GCA_029880755.1 Gammaproteobacteria bacterium | reverse complement strand
TGCCATCAGTCTTTCCGACATCTCCGGGCGGGTAGGTATAGATCTGGGTGTTTACGGCGCCCCCGAAACCTTCCTGATCGATAAAACCGGCACAATCCGGCATAAACATATTGGCCCGATCACAGAAGAAGCGTGGTCTCAAACGCTGCTACCCCTGCTCCAAAAATACTCTCAATAAATCCAATCCGCCTGGTTCCGGCCTTTCCCGGACAAAATCCCGATACCCAGCGATTTATCGTCAAAAAAACCGGGTTGGATTCACGCGCCCCGACTGGAAATTTTCCAATTTAATGCAATAGTTATTAAAGATGGTCCGAAACAGACGCGGGATCAGGAGAGACGGGTGAGGAACCCCAAAATTCCTCTATCAAGTAATCAGCAATAAGAAAATTTATCGATAAATACTGAGACAAACACAGGAACCTGGTAGCCATGAGCCAAAACGCCCAAGAATCCAATATCAAACCACTTAACCGCAATATGCCGGATTTAGGCTGGAGCCAGATCCGTGAAACCGTCATGATGCTCAACCTGGCGGTGGCCCAGATTGAGAAATCCATGAGTGGGGGCGACGATTCCGTTACAGCTCTGGCAGAGTCCTTTACGTCCGTGGTAGGCAATACTGAAGTTATCGCACAGGCGGCCCGTAGCCTGCCAGAGGGCGAGGAAAAAAGCACCATTGAGGCTCACTGCAAGTCGGTAACCGAACGGGTGCAGGCCGCCATCATCGCCTTCCAGTTCTACGATATCCTGGCCCAACGCCTGTCTCACGTCAGTTACAGCCTGGCAGCCCTGGCCATGCTCATCAACGATCCCAAGAAACTGTACAACCCCTACGAGTGGTTTGGGCTCCAGGAAATGATCAAATCCAAATATACCCTGGACGCGGACAAGGCCATGTTTGACGCCATTATTAACGGCGCCTCCGTCGAAGAGGCCTTAAAAATCTCTGAAGAATACAAAACCAAAGCGAAGGAAAAAGACGACCATATTGAAATGTTCTGATTCGCCGGGCTGCGCCTTTTCACTGCCCGGCCCCGGTTTTTCCGGAAACTGCGCCTGTGGATAACTTAGTGCACAATTTTCCTGAATTTACCTGCTTTTCAAGCACTTGAGCATATTTCCCTGCACGACAAACCGATACCTCCCCAGGCAAAACATATTTAAATCAGATAGTTAAGAATCTTCTAATGAGCTTATGGAGTTTTTCTGGTATTAATAGCGCCCGCTGCTTCGGTGTCCGCCAGGCTGTGCAAAAACAGGTCTCATAGACTTATAACCTTCAGGGTTAAAATCCCGGAACCAAAAAGTACCCATGACCCAGAATGACCCCACTCAACACGCCCCGGGCATCATCAGGCGGCTGCTTGCCCTAAGTTATGACGCGCTATTGCTTGCCGGCGTGTTAATGGTTGCTGCCACCCCGGTTGTATTGATGGCCGGCGGGCAACCCCAGTCCCCCGTCGCCATAGCACTTTTCCGGATCTATCTGCTGACGGTAAGTTTCGTCTTTTTTGGCTGGTCATGGGTGCACGGCGGTCAGACCGTGGGCATGCGCGCCTGGCGCATTCGCCTGACCCGTCGAAATGGCGGGGTTGTTGACTGGTGGACAGCCTTCATGCGATTTGGGCTAGCCTGCGCCACCCTTGGTTTGGGTCTGTTATGGGCGATCTTTGATAACAAACACCTGGCAGCCTACGATCGTTGGACAGCTACACAGCTGACCCGGGTACCAAAAAACAGTGCTTCTACGAGGCCCGCCTGATCAAAAACGCCGCCAATACGGAAAACAGGACTAACGGCAGGGCCGCACCCAATAAAGGCGAGAAACCAAACAATGTCGCCGAATGACCCAAACCGTAATCAGCCATATTAAACGCCAGCGCCAACATCAACCCCATAAACATTTGCTTACCCAGCGAACCGGTACGATTCTGGCCAAAGGCAAACGGTATGGCCAACAACAACATCACCACGATGGTAAACGGGGACAACAGTTTGCGCCAAAATACCAATTCATAGCGATCTGTTTGTTGTCCGTTGGCTCGCAAATGCTCCAGATAATAATACAGACGCATAAACGAAAGCGCTTCCGGCTTTACCATGAATACCGCCATCTCCTCAGGAGTAATACCGGAAGACCAGTCCCACGTTTTCAGATTGGTAATCTTGATACCACTTTCGGTAAATGTTGTCTGCTTCACCTTCCGTAACTGCCATTGGCCATTTATATAGCTACCTCTTTTGGCATAAATCAACTGCTGAAGATTCCGGTTATCATCGAAACGGCTAATATTAATATTGCGCAAGCTTGTGTCAGGCAACACCTCTATCACATTGATGTATTCAAGATCACTACGTAACCATAACCCGGTGCTTTGATTTCGAAATCCGATTCCCAGCGCCTCGGCGCGGCCCCGCTGCGCCTGCTCTTCAGCCACGGGTGCGACATACTCACCGATAATGGAACCAGCGATTACAAAAATGGCGCCGGTTTTAATAACTGCCCAGGCGATACGCCACAAGGAAATACCTGCAGCCCGGAAGGCAATCAGCTCCGAATTGGTGGCGAGATAGGACAAGCCCATTGTCGTACCGAGTAGTGCGGCTGTAGGGAATAACTGATAAATGCCCTTGGGTTGACTCAACATGGTATAGCGCAGCAAGTCCATTATTCCGTATCTGCCATGGCCCAGGTCACTCATACCGTCAACAAAAACAGTAAATGACAACAACATGAACAACAGGAACAACACCAGTAATGTGCTAAAAAAAACATTACGGCCAATATAGCGATCCAAAAGTTTTATGGTTATCAAGACCGGTTTCTCCATGGCAACGCGACAAGCGGTTTATTGTTGGCCCGCCGCCAGAGCAGATACAGGGAAAATATGAGGAAAATGCCATGTATCCACCACAACCCAATCGTTAGAGAAACTGCTTTCTTCTGCAAAAAACTGGCGCCAACAGTTAACAGATTGTTGTAAACAAAAAATACCAATATGGCGGCAAACAGATTACCGAACCGGCTTTGCCTGGGTGCAACGTAAGCCATCGCCAGGGCAACAACAGCCAGAATAATTGTCGCGATTGGTCTGGCAATGCGCCATTGCAGTTCTGCCTGATATGCCCTGCTCTTTGCACCCCATAGCTCGGAAGACATGAGAGCTTTGATGCGATGCGCCTGCAGGCCCTGGACCCCCGACGAAATATGTAACCGGTAAGCACCAAAATCCATGATTCTAAATTCCGTCTTACCGGGTACGCCCTCATAGGATTTTCCTGCTTCCAGAATCAGATACTCCGTACCAGAGGCTTTATCTATCATGTGCCTGCCACGCTCGGCGACGATGACTCCCCGCTTGCCTTCAGAAGAACCATCAAGATAACTGCTGCTGACAAAAATATTGTTCAGTTGCCCGGTATCATTATCAATGGTCTCAGCATATATCACGCCTTCCCCGGCTCCCCGCTCGTTAAAAACGCCCGAACGAATTCCTGCCAAACTCAGACTCTCCTTCTGCTGATGCTGCAAACTGGCGCTGAGTCTTTCCGCCATGGGACCCAGATACAAGGTTGCTGCTGCATCCAGCAAAGCGATAACTAATGCCAACAACAGAACCGGTTTCAGTAACTGATGCCGGCTTACCCCACAAGCTGACAATATTGTCATTTCGCTGTCCTGATACCAGCGATTAACGGTAAACAGAACGCCAAGAAACAAAGACAGCGACAGAATCATGTCCGCCATGCCCACCATCCGCAAAGCCAATAGCTGGACAAATATGCCGCTGGTGGTTTTACCCAATGCCACTTTGCCCACCGCCTGGGTAAAGCCAATAAAGAAGATGAGCGCTATCAACACCACCCCTATGGCCATAGTGGTGGTTGCGGCCTCCTTAAACAGGGCCCGGGTCAGGACCATTTTTTACCCACGGCCCGAAACTTTTGACAAAATGGAGGGAAAAATACGAAAATTCCCGATATTCGATGATATTCTCACGATCAGCCCATTTATTCGTACAATCTATTGATAAACAATCATTTTATATTCATTATACAGAAAGACTATAACACAGATAATGGCCCGGAAAGGCTGGATAAAGGTGAAATTACTCTATGGAATTCTCAGTTAAGAGCGGTACCCCCGAAAAACAACGTGTTGCCTGTGTGG
>JAOUNW010000158.1 GCA_029880755.1 Gammaproteobacteria bacterium | reverse complement strand
TGAATGTCATGAGCCTTTTATTACAATTGTGTGGGCTAATTTTGCAACGCTGCCATACAGCGCCGTTATCAGCTACAAATACCTGTAGTCTGGCGGGTGCGTTGTCCGCCTACGCGAAGTTTTGCATTGGCGTTTGCGAGTCGAGAAACAACCTTGCCAGTTCGTCGTTGTTGTTCCAGGCACGTATCTTCGTCCCACCCCCCTCGGCCTTGGCCGCCGAAGAGGATGGAGTCGAGCTAAACTTTCGACGACTCCTTGAGCGCTTTCTTGGAATGGCACATACGATGTATTGGTTTATGAACAGCCTTCCAATCGAAGAAGTGGACTGGAACTCGTTCATGCAAGTTAGTGTTAAGACTGCGAGAAAGATCGAGAGCTGTCTTTCCTCTCAGACCGAAACAGTCGCCATGGCTTCGGAATTAGTAACTCCACATGGAAGTTTTGACCAGGATGATTCACCAGGCACGAAAACGCCCCCAGATCGAGTTGACACATTGAATGAAGTTGACTGGATTCCTATCTCGCATAATAGAGATGGAAGGAATTCTTCTTTGTCAGTTTCTACGGTAACGATAGGTAAATGGATTGGAAACACTAAATTCGTGGATGGCGAGAGTCTTGAGGCGTACATTTGAATTAGCGGGAGCAACATCAGAGAGAGGGTTTCGAGGGAGGTGCAGCCGCTAGGAGCGCCCAATGCAATAGGCATGGGTGGCTCTTGGGCCTAAAAGAATGCTTTAAGATTTGTATTGCCTATGCATTCGTAAGTGTCGTGCATCTTGGCAGCTTTTTGCGGCGCCAATCATGGGTGTCCAAAGGCCAATGCGTCCATGGTTGTCCTCCAGAGCAGGTCCTCTGTCAGGACATTCTCCACAATGGGTCCATCAGCAAAGTGCAAAGCAAGAGCGGCAGCATCAATAGACTCAGTGCCATCTTCGTGTCCAAAAATGGCGTCGCACATTGCATCCAGTGCATCCTTCTCATTCTCATCCAGCTCTGCATCGTCGTTCTTCTTCCTGTGTTTGGTTGTTGCACCAGCCGTAACTTGGGCGTCGGAGGCAACAACAACGACAGGGCGGGAAGCGGTGTCCACTGCCGCTTCTCCTGCCAAGGAGGCTTCAGTCAGTGCTGGCTGGTTGTTCATCCTTCGAAGCCCGCATAGGGTGGCTGCCGCCTCAATTTCATCGTCCATTGCATCCAGTCTCGAAAACGTCTTCCAGATTGCATCTGCATCCAGTGCCTTCCTTGTCGTTCCTTTGGGTGGGTCAGAGTCCGCTGTGTTGTGCTCCGCTGCCTGGGGCGCCACATTGACCAGTTGCGGGGCTGACTCGACTGGAGGTCCTCGAGCCGAAATGAATTTTTTGGTCCACAAGATCATGTGATTCTTGTCGATTCCGGAGCTATTGATGATCTGGCCCGGCGTATAGATTTTGCAATTATACAGAAGTGAAAAAGCAAACCAAAACAGGGGCAGAGCCCTCCTTCCCAGGCAGACCAGGACCAGCGCCGACCAAGCGGCAGAGCCTTTCACAGAATGGAATGTCACACCCCCTGGGCCCGTTTCGGGGCAATGCAGGTGGGATGGGGGCCTTCGGCGGGCCCTTCTCGCCGAGGGGCAGAGCCCTCTTTCCCAGGCAGGCAGAGCAGGCTTTCTCAATTTCAGTGGTCACAAACCCATGGGCATGCAGACCAGGACCAGCACAGACCAGGACCAGACCAGGACCAGCACATACCGAGGGGCGGAGCCCTCTTTCATTTCCCAGGACAGCAACCAGGGGCGCAAATACGAAGGAATCCGCCTGTAGGGTGCAGGAACCAATGTTCTCATCGCTAGGAGGCGCACCTATGAACCAAGTAGATGACGATGCATATGCCACCAGCAACACTGCTCCTACCCAGAAGACAGTGAGAAGAGTGGTGGGCACATCAACAATTCCTTCTCAAATGACAATAAAACACACGATGGGTTATCAGGCCATCACAGCCATGCCGCCGCATGAAGATAAATCCTTCGAGGAGCTTCGCCTCGACGATTATTTAGCGGGGAATAAAGGAATGAAGTGCGAAGATAAAAAAGATATGCAATTGCAAAGGAAGTGTGAGAAGATGGCTGCATCCAAAAATGAAGAGAAAGAGAAGGATTGACAAAATGCTTCCGTCGCCGATATGTGTGGTGCCGACGGATAACTTTCAGTAAAAGGCTTTGTTCCCTGAAGAAGACATTCTATTCTGTGTGCGACCACGGAGTCGTCCATCTGAAGCTATATAAAATGAACGGACAATAACACACGAGATCCCTAGCGGCATTAGCTTTATTCGTTCGTTATACTGTCACACCAGGGCCGAGCAACGATTCGTTCTTGGAACTAATAACCTCCATTGTCCATTGACGCGCCCCTCGAACAACCCGAGTTCTGTGTCCCCCACTATCCTTGCCTATTCAAACACCGTCCGCCTGCCTGGGAAAGAGGGCTCCGCCCCTCGGTCTACCCCTCGGTCTGTCCCAAAACTTCAAAAAATGAGAAACCTCCATGGGGTACGGACCATCGCTGTCTTCCTCGCAACATTCGAAGAAAAAAAGCGGTTGCCCCTGAGAAGTGCAATCGATGCAAACGATTTCACCCTTCCACAGCTTGGAGCCCTTAAGATGTTTACCTGTACTCGCATTCACCCACCAGTTCTCTGGAACGAGCACTTTGGCACCAACGAGTGAATCCAACAAAATCCTGTGCATTGTCACCATGCCGAGGACGCCCTTTCCGATGTGGCAAGTTGCAATGCTTCTTGTGAACTTGTTTTCGGCGACGCGGCTCTCGGGCACCTTTTTTGCTTGAACTTGAGTGTTCTGCGAGGAGGCAAAATGCAAGCTGGGAACATTTGGGGCCAGTCCAGGCAGAGGGGCTTTGTCATCGGGCACGAAGGCAGACCAGGACCAGCTCAGACCGACACCGAGCGGCACAGACCGAGTGGCAGAGCGAGCTTTCCCAGGCAGACCAGGACCAGCACAGACCGAGTGGCGGAGCCCTCTTTCCCAGGCTGGCAGGGTGGGCTTTCCCACCGACCAGGACCAGGGCAGACCAAGCGATGAGGACCAGCACAGACCAAGTGACCAGGACCCACCCTGCGCAGACCAGGACCTGCCAGACCAGGACCAGCTCAGACCGAGCGGTGCAGAGCCCTATTTCCCAGGCAGACCAGGACTAGCACAGACCGAGTGGCAGAGCCTCCTTTCCTGGGCTTCACCTGGTCTGCCATCACCCGAGAGTGCACACATAACTTTCATAGAGTTCTTTTTTGCAAAGACTTCTTGACTTCAGTTCCGGGATAAGGATCAGGCTCTGAACATTCACATTGCTGCAATGCCTCCCAAATCAATTGCCACGCCCAAGAAAGTTGCCCAAGCCCAGGGCAAAGCAAAATGGTCGCCACCCGCCGGACCCATGATGAACACGAGCAAAGGCAAGTGGGCACAGAAAGTCTACACCGCTTCCACCGAAGCTGATGGCATCTTCGTCACCTGGTCCTCGAAGCCCAGTGGATTAGAAGGCTCTTACGTGAAGCCGTTCAAGAATTACTACCTAAAAGAAGTCGCCGATTTGGAGCTGGACAAAAAGTGGAAGATCCATGGGATCTACTCTCGGCGCGACAGGAAGGATCTTGCTGCCAACAAGGTGCTTCAAGGCAGCCACAACGCTTCATATGGATGGGATTGCTTCGTGACCGCCGCAGAAGACGGCACTGCCAAGTCCATCGGGAAGCATATCACCAAGGCGCTAAACGAGTTCGCTCAGCAGGCAGAAGAATTCAAGGCCCAAAAGCACAAACCCGAATACATCTTCTGCGGCGACGTGTCCGAGGCCAATTCGAGCGGATTGAAGCCGCTCTCGCACTTCCTTCTCGACCAAGACGTGGCGGAGGTCGTCAAGTACGTGTTTGAAAATGGCAACGAGAAGAATGCCGTGATGAACCAGGATGACCTTCTCGAGAGTTTCTTCGGGTCTGCGGAGAAAGGGCGTGAAATGCTCGAGGACTGCCCCTGGCGCGGCAGCACCTGAAGTTGAAGCAATCTGGCGTCGTATGTGGTTGTGGGTGGGTAGGGGTGGGCAGGAGTGGGACGGCCTGACTGTGCCAGCGCAATTGGGACCTGTCCTTCGAGCCTGGGGGTTGATAATGTTTTGTTAAAAGAGGTCAC
>JAOUNW010000157.1 GCA_029880755.1 Gammaproteobacteria bacterium | reverse complement strand
CGCGAAATTTTAGTAGAAAATTACTAATAATAGTAACAAGGCTCACATGATACCTGAAATGGCGTGTCACGACCGTGATATCACTGCAAATACACGCGGCCAAGGAAAAATCAGACTTGCATGCTGTGATTACTATGCCCGTTATGGCGAGATTGTTGACCGATACGTTGTGTATCAAAGCCTCGGCCGATTCTGGGTGGAGTCGTTATCAGTATGATTTTTGAATGTTCCTGATGGCGGAAGTTTATTTAGAGACATTCTGTTGTTGTATGCGCAGATAGAAATTATTTGTCAGGAAATCGGTTCAATAAACAGGGTCAAGACGGATTATGAATTAGTTGGGCAACTGTGATAATTGATTAAATATCGCCGAAGCTGCACAACGCGCCCGCGTAGACAGGGAACCTCTGACCGGATTCAGAGGTTCCAGTGTATTTGCCGTCGATGAGAATAATGGCGGGTCTTACCTTACATGCCGTCCTTCATCATACTGTCTTTTTTCATGTTGCTCTTGTCCATAGTGTCTTTTGCCATGGTTTCATGCTGCATATTATCCATGTTATCGGACTTCATCATACCGTCATCGTGGCTGTCCATGGTGCTGCAGCCCACTGATAAGGCTACGACAAACATCAGTGTTGAAATCAGTGAAATGGATTTGATCATTTGTATTCTCCTGGTCGTTTTTACTGGGCTATTGCGTTTTAATTTGCATGTTATGTGGCTGTACGCGACAGAAACTATTACAACCTGGAGACATCAAGCGCTGATCACGTAAATATCACGATTTGGTAACATTCGGGATTTTTCATCTCTGAGTTGGTATGAATCCGCAAACCCACGTACATCTGAAAGGATTGGTCACGGGAATCCCGGTGCGATGCGGGAAGTGTTGGGTGGGGTGCCTTGTTCCAGAAGAAGTCTGTTACCGGCCCGGATAACCGTGGTGACTTTGCGAGACCAGGAATCAAGGAGCTAGAAGAACCTGGTGAGAGGGTCGAAACTCACAGCGCAGAAGCGCGAAGATCGGGGATCAAGAATCGAGGACCAAGGACCAGGGACCAAGGACCAGGGACTAAGGACCTAAGATCAAGGATCAAGGATCAAGGAGTAACGAGTAACGACCACGGACTAAGGACTAGGGGCTGTAGGGATTCAGGGGCAGGGCTCAAGGTGTTGGAAAAGATGGCGCACCGTATTCATCCGCTTGACCGGTTACTTTGACATTCAGATCCTTGATGATGCCGTTTGCAATGGAATAAATCCAACCATGCACCGCGAGCTCCTGTTGTCGTTTCCATGCATTTTGTACCATGGTGGTTTGGCACACATTGAGCACTTGTTCCACCACATTGAGTTCGCACAATAAATCGGCTTTTGCCACAAAATCATCAGCAGCGTCGATCTGGTTTTTGTATAAACGGTAAACATCCTTGATGTGGCGTAACCAGTTATCGATGATGCCATGGTCGTCATTGGTTAATGCCGCCTTGATACCGCCGCAGCCGTAATGACCGCAAACAATAATGTGCTTAACTTTAAGCACCTCTACTGCATATTGAATAACTGACAGGCAATTTAAATCCGTATGGACCACGACATTAGCGATATTGCGGTGGACAAAAATCTCACCCGGCAGCAAACCGACTATTTCATTGGCCGGCACCCGGCTGTCGGAACAACCGATCCAGAGGTATTCGGGGTTTTGTTGTTTGGATAGTTTTTGAAAAAAGTCCGGGTCTTCGCGAAGAATGTCCTCCGCCCATTTTTTATTGTTTTCAAACAGATGCAGTAGATTTTGCATATTACCGAGGACGCTCCAGAAAAAACATTGCCGCGTGAACATAGCGTTTTAACAACTGATTTTCAAGATGTTTTCATTCAACATCCCGGCAACAGCCGACTTGATGAGGCGAGCGCCGATGATTCCAGGGCGAGGAATCAGTGAATGTTTGCACATCCTGCATTATCGATAACCGCTTCAGGTAGCTAACAAATCTGCACTGAATGGAAGGCTTCTATGCCGGGATTCCATCCTGTGTTACCGTCGGTCGGCTAGTATGCCGTGAACCGCACGCTCCGTTCCCGATGAGCTGGTATTGCCCCGTCAAATCAACGCAGCAAATAACTATAAAAACAAATGAAATCAGGGGTGATGGCATATATAAGAAAAGGTAAATGTTAGGCTTGGTACAGGAGTTAGCGGTTATCAGGACGATAACATCACTAGAATCCACTGTTGGTCGACCACGAAGATAGAGCAGGAGATAGGCGTCTTGTCAGATAACGGCAAAACCTTGTACATCACAAATGGTAGCTCCACCAAAATTCGGATGGAACAAGCTGGAATTGAGGGGGATATCCTGTGCTGGGATGATGTGCTCCACGAAGGACCGGTACCTGCTGGGCTCGGCTTTGACGAGTTGTGCGAATTACGTGCGGGGTTTATCGCCCAGTGCGGGTGGGCCAAGCCGGAAGCAGCGTTACAGCAGTTCAAAGAACGCTATCTATGGTTGTCACAGTCCTTGGATTATCAACGCGTGGTGCTATTGTTTGAGCATGATTTGTACGACCAGCTACAGCTCATTCAATTGCTGGACTGGTTTGCCAATCAAAAAATGCGCAGTGGTTTCCTGTATCTGGCGCAAGCGGATGATTACCTCGGTACCCTGCAACCCTCACAGATCGCGACAATTATCGATGCAGCACAACCGGTGGGAGGCGCGCAATTGGGGGTAGGGCGTAACGCCTGGCGTGTCTACCGCTCCGACAATCCAAAAGATCTCGAGCGCTTTTTACGCACAAACATAGGTGCACTGCCTTTCCTGTTTGACGCCCTTGCCCGTCACCTGGAGCAGTATCCTTATGCGGGTAATGGGCTGAACCGTACCGAGCAGCAAATATTGACGGTGGTCGACAGCGGCAAACAACGACCCGGCGACATTTTCGATGCCTTTCAGGAGCTTGAAGAAGCCCGGTTTATGGGTGACAGCACCTTCTGGCTATACCTCAATAGTATGATTGACTGCGACGCGCCTCTATTACAGATCGACCACGGGGGCATGTTGCGCCTGCCCACCAGCCACCCCTGGCCCCCGGAATTCGGCGAACAATACATCACCACCACCGCAACAGCCAAGGACGTCATGGAAAACCGGGCCGACTGGCTTGCCATTAAGGCCATCGACAAATGGTATGGCGGGGTACACCTCACCATGGACAATCTCTGGCGCTGGGATGACCACGACGGCCAACTGGTAAAAAGTTAAAAAAATCTGCCGATAAGCGCATATCCGCTCTCAACAAGAATAATTGAAGGATGTGCAACAATGAAAATAAATACGGCATTGTCTCTGGTGTTAACGGTTTTCCTGGTCAGTCTTGCGGGCTGTTTTTCCTCTGACAGTAACGATGAAGGCATCGGCAATACCACCAATGAAGAAAATAACAATCAGAACACGGAACAAAACAGCACCGAATTCCCGGTAGGTCTTGCGGTTGTACCGCCCACGGAACGCAGCACGGCTTCCAATACCCGAATTACCACAGCATTAACAGGGGGGGAGCAGAGCCGTTACGCGCAAGTGGTTGGCCAGGTAAACGGGCTGTTGGCGGGAACTACCGCACTGAATACCGTGTTTGATGCTCAGAAGTTTTTTCAAACCATGGGGCGGGCGCCTTGTTATGGGCCATCCATGAACTATACGGGTCATCCTGATGGTGTTCCTGGGGATGGAAACTTCCCTGGTGGCGATCTGGGTATCTGGCAGACCACAGACAATGCTGGCATTCCCTGTGCCGCAGCTCAGCTGAACAGCCAGATGATGGGTTTGAGCATGCACTCGGAAATCACCCTGATGACCCTGGCGGGTTTACGCGCCGCCGCCAGCGCCAGTGGTATCGCCATGCCAGCCGCCGGCAACAGCATTGATCTGCTCAGTGCCATGAGTGCCCAGAATATAACCGGCGTGAACTTCGCCACCGCCAGTATCGCCAATAACGCCGCCGGAGATACCTGGACCTACGATCTGGCCTTCTCGGTGGTGGTAAACAGTGATTCCCGCAATGTGGCGGTGACCCTGGTGCACACCCCTGGCGCGACGTTGGGAGATTTCACCGGTGTGTTGACTTACCGCATTGACCACGCCGATGTTACGCCCGGTGGTGGCATGGCGGCGGTAAACACGTTTAATGGG
>JAOUNW010000078.1 GCA_029880755.1 Gammaproteobacteria bacterium | reverse complement strand
GAGGTAGTAGGTTAATACACCATTTTCCAGTTCCCCCTGACGTTGGGAGGCGTCCCACAAGGAAGCGAAATCCAGGTCGGTCCAGGCATCCAGAGTAAAGCCTCCCTCGGCGTGCCAGCTGCGCTGTTGAAAGCCGGCCAGCAGTTTTTCGTTGTTACCCAGATCCACTTGCTTGATAAATTGCTTCAGTCGCCCGGGTAAGGGTGCGTTCAAGCGTACATGGCGTAAAGCAGTGAACGGCAGGGCGAGAATCACGTAATCGGCTTCTATGGATTCCCCATTGGTAAATTCCAGTTCTATGGGGCCGCCCTCCTCTTCCATTTCCAACTCTTTAAGTACCATACCGGTGTGAATTTGTCCGGTGAGGGCATCTGCTAAACCGTCAATGATGCGGGCATTGCCGTCGACGATGTTAAAAGCTTCATCGCTGTAACCCAATAGCTCTACCGAGTGCCCATCCACCGTGGGCAACAGAAACAGCAGTTGCAATGCACTGGAGTCGTCGGGTTCTACACCGTATTCCACACGAATGGCGTTTTCCATCAGCTGGCGAATGAATCCCTGCGGAATTAAATCCGCGTGTTGGTCCAGGTAAGCTGTGACCGAAAGCTGATCAAACACTGGCGCATAAGTATCCCAGTCGGTATCTAACAATTCGGCATCCTGGGAAATTTGTGCCGCTAATGCTTGGAGCAGCAGTGCCATTTCTGCTTCACTCCATGATTTGCCTTCGAAATAATATGCGCTGCCGGGCGTGTCGGAGGCCATCGCATCTGCGTGACGATCAAACAATGGTAAACCCAAATCCGTCACCAGGGACATCATGTCGTCATGGTCGGTGTTAATAAATTCGGCACCGGCCTCGACGATTAAACCATTGCTATTAGGAAAGGAAACCGAATGCACGCGGCCACCCAGACGATGTCTGCCCTCGTAGACATCAGCGTTTAGCCCCGCCTTTTTTAATTGATACGCCGCATTCAATCCGGCAAGCCCGCCACCGATAATGGCGATGCGACTAGTGCTAAGGTTATCCGCCAGCGCGTCGCGCATTAACCCCGGCATTGTCGCAAGCATTACACTGCCTGCTCCACCCAACGCCGTCCTGCCAAGGAACTGACGCCGGCTGGCGCGAAACGCCTCTCGGTCAATCGGTTTTGGTAAACCTGCTTCCAGCAGATACATACGCCGCGCTTGTTGCAGCAAACGCATAAGATTTCGAAATGTGCTTGTGTGCGCCATATTTCACTCCTTGTGTTGTTAGATGAACTTACACGAAGCGTATTTATGGCGCTAGCGGATAATTTATAAACCGGGGTCGGAACTCAATTATTGCTAATATTAGCAATAATTGAGTTCCGACCCCGGTTTTTTTACGGCATGATCTGACCGCGAAGTTCGCCTTTCGGATATTGGGCTGTATGAACTTGTAGATACATGCCGCCTTTCAACAGAGTATCCACATCGGCTTTTGCCAGTGTGGTGAAGTCGGGCACGACGAATGTACCGGCATCGGATTTTTCAAGATTGACCAACACCTTGCCACCTTTTCCGGTTTCGCCGTAGTGGATGTGCGCCTTCTTAGCGTCGATATTTTTCAAAGTAATCATGCCACTGATTTCGCCACTTTCCTTGTTGAGTGACAGTTGTGCCAAGCCGTTAGCTTTGGTGTTAACCGGTGGCGTACACTGAGCGCCGTCAAGTTTTACTTCAATTTGCATTAGATCGGCCGCGTATACCGATCCACTGATTAGGCTCCATGCCAATAGGCTGAACACACATGTCCTGATGATGGTAGTCATTTTGTACCCTCTTTGGTTTAAACGATGGAATATTTCGTCAAAGGGGTTAACAAGTAGCCGCCATGAATAATTCCCGAGCCTGAAAAATATTTATAAGGTCAGGAAAACCTTGATATAAATGTAAGGTAATAATGACTAAAGGGAGGGCTATGCTGTCCCAAGTGCGTATATTAGCAACAATTGAGTTCTGACCCCGGTTTTTGGGTTAGAGGCGTAGGGGTAGGTCTACGTTAAACGTGGTGCCTTGGCCAAGCTGTGATTGAACTGTGACTTTTCCGCCGAGCAGTTCGGAAAGACTGCGGCAGATAGCCAGGCCCAGGCCGGTGCCGCCGTATTGTTTCGTAATATGCTTATCGGCCTGCCGGTAAGCGTCGAAGATAGTGGCCACTTGATCTTCACTCATGCCGGTGCCGGTGTCGCTGACCGTGAGTGAGATACGCTCCTGGCCTTCAATGGGTTGGTGCTCGATGAGTAGTCGAACGGTACCATTGCAGGTGAATTTAAAAGCGTTGCTGAGCAGATTCAGAATGATTTGCCGCAGGCGTAAAGGGTCCGTGTACAGCGCAAGACTCGGCGTGGCAACGGCGATAGTGAATTTATTGTCGTTTTTCAATTGTTCCGCGGCTTCGGATATGTCGGCGATGAGGGTATCCAGCAAAAACTCTTCCGGTACAATTTCCATTTTTCCTTCCTCGATTTTTGCAAGATCGAGGATGTCATTAATCAGGCTTAGAAGTTGTTTAGAGGTATAGATGATTTTTTCCACATCGGGGATGACCTCGGTGGTGCGCCCGTCCTGCAACTCATCACGCACCAATTCGCTGTAACCTATCATAACGTTCAGTGGAGTCCGTAAATCGTGACTGGTGCGAGCCAGCACATCACTTTTGGCCTTATTGGCGGCCACGGCCTGTTCCTTGGCAATCTCAAGCTCTTGCAATGCCTGTTGCCTGCTCACGGCCATGGCCTGTTCCCGGCGGGCGATGATAACCGTGATAATTGACAGTGTTATGATTAACACGGAAAGCGCGACGATGAATTTTTTTGAAGACTCAATGGTGGCCATTGATTCTTCAACGGCCTCGCGCATTTCCTCGCGTTGGTGGTTGAGGATCTCTTCCAGCGCCTCCAGCGCTTTGTTGGTTACCGGAAGCACTTCCTGTGCTAACTTCTTATCCGCTTTCTGTATTTCGCCCTGGCGGTGCAGGTCGATGACTTCAGTCTGGAGCTTGAAACTCTGTTCCAATACGACGGCGGCCTTCGCCCAGCTATCGGATTCCACATCGGTAATCAAATGCGAGCCCAGGAAAAGATCTTTGGATTCTCTGAATTTTTCCTCAAGATGCTTATACTGTTCCGGTTCCAAAGGCCGGCCGTTGTGATAAAACTCCTCAATCGCCTGATACAATTTATAGGCCTGAATAAACGTGGTTTCACGCATATTCGATACGGTTTGCATTTCGTTGGTTTCGTCGACGACGTGTACCAGCAGGCGATGGGATTGCGCGGTGTTAGCCGACCATATATACAAAATCGTACACAATGCACTGACGACCAATGCCAGCATGAACCAGATGTATTTAGGGGCTAGATTATTCAACATAGCGGGACTATACGGGGATTACAGAGATCACTTAACTTCTATCGTCTGAGGCGGGCTGAATCATTAAGCTTTAATACGGTAAAATCCCGCTGCCCTGCGCTATCTCGCAAATTTACGGTGCTGGGTGGACATGGTAACTAGTAAATTTGCTAGTTTATAAGCTAATAACGGTTTGTTATTAGCAATCAATTTTCTGAAATAACAAGCGGGTTTAAGGTAAAACCGAGTTATCATCGACCAGGCGGTCGGTCAGCCGTAACCATTCGATGTATAACTTATTGAGCAGCACATTGTGCGCTGTATAGTTGAACCGATTTTCATCGACATTGTTTACAGCGGTAATGTAGTCATTGAGACTTATTTTTCCGAATGAATAGTTTTCGGATTCAGCTTTGAGAATGGCTTCGGCAAGTTGTATTTTTTTACGAGAAATCTCCATGAGCTTTTGCTCGCGTTTAATCTGTAAATGCAGGTTTTTCAAGTTGCTGTCGAGCGCTTCATATTTGTTGCTATTCGACAACAGGGTTTTCTTCTGCTGGATGCGCGCTATTTCCTGTTTAGCCTTGCTGTTGGACTGACCGATTGGCCAAGTCAGTGCGATACCGGCGAAAAAGCTGTTCTCCTGATTGCGGCTTCCCCATTCTTCACCATCGAGCTGGTATCCCAGCAGTAAATTGGTGGAAGGCAGTAAATTGTCCGCTGCCTTGCTCACTTCCATTGTGCCTTGCCGTTCCAGCAGGTTGAGGATTCTGTATGTGCGGCTATATTGAGTAAACTGCTGGTATTCAGAGAGGTAGTCAACTACAGAAATTCCGGTATCCGGCTGTGCTGGAATGATGTCTTTTGAAGCTTCCCGCCGCATGGCGCTGAATATAAGATTACTGAGGTTGTCATAGATTTCCTGCAGAGCTATCACACTCTCCTGTTTCGCAATCAAGGAAAGTCTTATTTTATTAACATCTACCGGCAACGCGATTTTCTGCCGTTGCCGTTCCAGAATATTGTCCAATAGTCGTTGCGTGGATTCGCGGGCAGTGTCGGCGACCTTGAGGTTTTCATGCGCCGAATACCAGTTATACCAGGCGATGCTCAGGCTGGATAAATAGTCTTCATAGGCCTCCACGATTTGATAGCGGCTGATTTCATTTTCGATACCGATTATGCTGTCTTGCAGCTTAATCGCCTTGCCAAAGGCATTTTTCGCTATTGGCTGGGAAACGAGCAATTGTAAGTTTGCGAAGTCAGCTCCTGAGGCTGTAGCGGGCTTGTTATAAGCTGCGGAAATATCCGTACCGGTATCAGGAAACAGTTTGCTCAGAGAGATGGAAGTGCCGGCGCTAACGCTGCCGCCCTGGAAATAGTGTAATTGCTGTTTCAGCGACAAAATCGCGTCTCTATCGGGTAATAATGCGTCACGACGGTACTGTAACGGCAATAGTTCCAGGAGAATCGCTTCGAAATTGGTATCTTTTGCGGTCGCGTTTTGAATGAACTCGCTTAGCGGTAATAGCACGGGTTTGGCAAAAACGCTGACCGGCAGTGCGGCCAGGCATGCAGTCAGGATTGCCAGGGGTATGACGTTTCTGTTTAGAGGCTGGTTTTTCATGCTGTTTCATGCCGGTCCGCGGCTAACGGCGGACGAAATTGTACCAGTATGGCGTACAGGCACGGTACCAGCAATAAGGTGATCACGGTACCGAATACCAGCCCCCATGCCAGTGCCAGCATCATTTCAGAAAGCATGGCATCGTATCCGGCAAATCCATAGGCGGTTGGTAACACCCCCGCTACAGTGGTCAAGGTGGTGAGAATAACCGCTTTAAGACGGGTCTGGGCGATACGGGATATTTTCTCATGCCGGCTGAACTCCGCGTTGTTGTTAAACTCCTGGTCAAGTTTTGTGAGCATGATGATCGCATCATTGATGACGACACCGGTCATGCCTAAAGACCCGATGGCGGCGAAAAATCCGAATAGCGTTTGACCATGCAGCCAGAACGCCAGAATAACACCTACCATTCCGAACGGTATGGCCAGCATTATAAGCAGTGGTCGAGAAATGGAATTGAACAAAATCGCCAGTATCGCGAATATAAGTAGAATAACCAGTGCAATGGCATTGCGAAAATCGCTTCTTGATTCCCGTGTGTCCGCAACTTCACCATCGAAACCGAGGGAGGATGTTGGTTGCTGCCTGACAATGTCGAGAAATACACCTTGCTCGAGATTTTCCGCCACCTCCAGTGGAGTTTGGCTGGAGTCTTCTTTCAAATCGGCGAGAACGGATGTGATGCGCCGGGAGTCACGGCGGGAAATCGAGGTCGGTGTTTCCGCATGGATAACGCTGACCAGATCTCTTAGCGGCGCCAGATAGCTGGCGCGGTTTTCCACTGGAATGGCCAATATACTTTCAATATCGGTCTTTGCCGAATCGATCACTGACAAGCGCACATCGGTATGTTCATTGCCATTGGGTAGCTCGTATAATATCTGGCCCTCAAGCGATGCACGAAAAGTTGCGGAAATGTCCGTGGGGTTGATACCCAGCCGTTTAACCTTGTTCCTGTCGATGTCTATTTTGTATTCGCGCAGCCGTAACGGTTGATCGATCTCCGCATTGCTGAGGTTTGGATGTTGCTGCATGGCCGCCAGCAGCATGTTGGCGGCCTGGGCGCGTAAATTATCGTCATTTTCAAGAATAATAACTTCAATCGCGCTGCCGGAGGATTGGCCCCACCGGCTTTTCTGCACGATTAATTTTTTAAGTCCGGGCGCTTGTTCGGCTTTGGGTTGCCACTGCGCGACGAGTTCGTCGGCGGTTATACTGCGCTCTTCTTTGGGGACAATTTCCACGATCATACGAAACTTGTTTTCCACCGCGGCCTGACCGCGCCGGCTGCGCGCGATTTCCGTGCGGAATCCAACGACTTCCTTTCCGATAAAAGGAGCGATTACCTGTTCAACGTGTTGGGAAATTTCGGCGGTTTCGTAGCGATCGGCGTTTTTATTCGCGGTACCCTGAAATACGATTTCCCGTGTTTCGGTATTCGGGAACATGACGAATTTCAGCGTATTCTCGGCGATTTTCCAGGAAGCCAGTAAAATCAGGGCGAATACGGCTAGTACTAGGTATTTGTATTTCAATATTCTTATCAGGCCGTTTCCGTAATAGGTTTCAATGCTGTCAAACCAGTGCTTCGTAGGTGCGGCTACCGGCCCCTGGTGTTCGTGGCGGCGCATGAGAGTGGGAATTGCGAAATGTAAGTGGCCAGGTAGTATAACCAGGGCTTCGAGCAAGCTGGCGAACAGCATCAAAAATACGATAGGCGGTATGAAGCTGACAAAATTGCCGAAATGGCCGGAAAAGTAAAATAAGGGCAGAAAGGCGACACAGGTTGTTATGATGCTCGCCATCACCGGCATGAAAACCTGGGCGGTACCCATGACCGCGGCATCCCGGGAATTAAATCCCCGGGCGCGAAAGCGGCCGACATTTTCCGCTACCACGATGGCATCATCCACCACAATACCCATGACGATGATTACTGCCGCCAACGTTACATTGTTAATGGTATAGCCCAGTAACATGCTGCACAGTAGCGTAAGACAGACGGTAAAGGGGATTCCCATGGCTACCCACAGGCCGGAACGCTTATTTAAGAAGATGAACAGGGTAAATAAAATGAGCAGAAAACCAATTGCGCCGTTAATGGCGATGATCGACAGGCGGTTACGCACGTCATAAGATTCATCATCAAGCAATACCAACTCGATATCAGTATGCCGCAAATTATTCGTCGTGAACTCCGCAACGACTTTTTTTACGACCTCGAGTGATTCAATAATCCCGTACGAGGCGTTTTTTACCACATTGAACATGATGGCCTCATGGCCATTCACCTTCATAATCTGTTTTTCCCGCTGAAAGTCCGTACGTACTTCCGCTATTTCGCCCAGTGAAATAGCTTTCCCCTGAAAGCCGGCCTGCACATAAAGCTTTTTCAATTTATCCACGCTGTCCAACTGCGCGTTGATCGTTACATTGGGTTCGTCCTTGACTTCGATATGACCCGCAGGTTGCCGTATATGATTACTTCTGACTTCATTGATTACCTGGCTGAGGGGGATCTGATAACGAACAAGTTTCGCAGGCTCTGCATTGATTTGAATTTCCGGTTGCAGATAACCGGATCGGTTGATACTGTTGATTTGCGCCTGGTTGATCAGCTGTAATTCCAGAATTGCAGCGTAGCGCTGCAATTCCTCGCGCTGAGTGTTATTGAGTAAATGTGCCTTGTTATGAATCAAGGCAATATCGATAATCGCTTTTTTTGAGCTTTTGAAAATTCTGACCTTGGGTTTGTCCCTGACCTCGGGCGGCAAATCCGCTGCCAGCGCGGCATTTCGAATCTCCGTGATAACCTCGTCCTTGTTAGGCAGATTACGTTCTAATTCCACGCTTACGGTTGTGCTACCGCGATTCACGGAACTGCTGATGCGATAAACGCCATCAACGCCTTTTATTTCGTCTTCCAGTTCACGGGTAACAAAATGCTCGACTTCCTCCGCAGTGGCTCCGGGATAGGCGGCCGAAATACGGACAAAATCAGATGTGATATCGGGAAGTTCTTCTTTCTTGATTTCTTGCCACGCCAGCAGGCCACTGACAATAACCGTAATAAACAGCATATTGGTCAACAAATGGCGGTCAACAAAATACGTAATAAATTTTGTGATCATGATTCCCTTATATAGGGTCCGCGGCGCACACTCGATCGATATAACATATATTTATAATGGTTATGGTCCGAACCTGATAAAACAGATAATATGCTCAATCTCAAACGCTTACCAGGCACATATTACTAATTAGAATCAAAGACTTCAGCGTACTATTTGCCAGCTATTTAAACTTTGAGTAGACATTGAAGAACGCATAAATCGGGACGCTAAATACCTATAGCTGAGAAATGGTTATTAGGAGGTAATCTGAAATGTTGTGTCGTAGCGTGATCCACAGCGTTTTGTCTCTGGCCTTCATCGTCCTTATGGGCTGCAGCAAGCAAGAACACGGTAACGATGATTCACTACCTATGAGTCCTGTCATATCCTATCCGGAAAACGGTGCTTCGATAGGCATGTTGACTATCGAGTTCGCTGGCAGCGGAAAAGCCGGGAATACGATAAACCTATATACCAGCCAAGATCCCTATACAACAATTGCTACGGCTGTTGTGCAAAATAACGGAACCTGGCGGCTCCCCAGCATCACTTTTGCCGAGGGTGCATACAAAGCATTTGCGCGGGCAAATAATAACGCCGGAGTTTTCAGCGGCTATTCTCCAGCGGTGGAGTTTGCCATTGACGTGACAATACCGGCGCAACCGGTAGTTGACACGGCCATTACCTCCGTTCCACTGAGTGATGCTACACCCTTACTGACAGGAATTGGCGAAGTCGGTGCGACTCTGGTTGTCAGTATAGATGGCGTGTCGGCAGGCAGTGTCACAATCGATAGTGATGGAATTTGGGCTTATGAGCATACCAGTGTTTTAACCGAGGGCGGGCATACTGGGAGTATAGTTATTACGGATCAAGCCGGAAACACCAATGATGCGCCCGTGACTTTTAATTTTTCCATCGATACCGAGCTGCCGACGATTGTGGCGCCCGCCGGCTTGGTGACGAATATACCTCTTTTGGTGGATACGACGGTAACTGACGCTTCCGCTGTATCCTATTCCTGGGAGCAGGTCTCAGGTCCTGGAACCGCCATTTTTAGTGACGCTACCGGTGAAGATACCACGGTGAGCGCGGACATGGACGGTATTTACATAGTACGTTTTAACGCGACGGATGCCGCGGGGAATATCCGCTCTACCGATATCACGGTGACCTGGGATACCTCCGCACCGGTCATCGACAGCGGTGGCGATATTCTCACACAAAGCGCGCTAACACTGGCAGGCACTGTATCCGATCTTAGCAGTATCACTTCCGCCGTATGGTCAGTACAAAGTGGTCCGGCAGCCGGTAGTATCACCGGCAATAGTAGTTTTACCGGCAGCAGCAATGGAACTTATGTCCTACGCCTAACCGCGACTGATCAATTCGGGTATACCGCTTACGATGAACGTCTTGTCGAATGGGCGCCGTTGCCCGTGACGGCGCCTTTGTATGCGGCGAATGGCGCTAACTGGAATGACTATGTCATCAATAATGGGGCCGATGCGATGCGTGCGAGCGGAGCGGCATGCACCGGGAGCGAAAATGGCAACTACTTCGCCTGTATTCACGGGGGCGAGAAAGTTTCAGTTCCTGTTACCGGTAAAAGTACTTGTGTCGGTTTGACCGCAGCTGACGCTTTAGGGGTATTCGCATGGACCTGCAGTGACGCCAGCAATCCGGTACGGATGGTGAGCGCTGGTTTGAAGGAGGATAAGCAGCTAACGGATTTATTGGATTTTTCAGCGCCT
>JAOUNW010000020.1 GCA_029880755.1 Gammaproteobacteria bacterium | reverse complement strand
GGATGTATTTCCTTTTGTAAAGAAAACCCATTCCAGACGATAACAGCTGCAGGGTGAACGATTGATTATATGGCCGGCCAAGTTATATCTTGGTGGAGGGTTGTTGGCATTCCTGCTCCTCGGTTGCGCACATCGGCTTCCAGGACCCGATACAGTCCCGGCTCTCATCCAAGAATTTCACCAACCGGCTGAAATTACCCAGGTTCCATTTTATCCCCAGAAAGAATACCAATGCGGTCCTGCCGCTCTGACGATAATGCTCCGCCATCAGGGACTAAATATCGAACCGGACAATCTGGTTTCGGAGATTTACCTCCCCGAGCGACACGGTAGCTTCCAGATTGAAATCATGGCAAGCGCCAGGACGCATGGTGCAGTGCCCTACCAAATATCCCCTAATCTGGCCGCGTTGCTTTCGGAAGTGCGTGCTGGCAATCCGGTGCTGGTATTACAAAACCTCGGGCTAAATTGGTTTCCAGCGTGGCACTACGCGGTAGTAGTAGGTTATGACCTGGGAGAAGGTAACATTGTACTGCGGTCAGGTGAGATAAAACGGCACGTCATTTCAATAGATCTGTTCGACAAAACTTGGCGCCGTGCAAGCTATTGGGGCATTGTGGTGCTGACCCCGGAACACCTACCGATAACCGCAGATGCCGACACTTATTTTCGATCCTTGCTCCCTTTTTCCAGCACCGGACAATGGGAACTCTCAATACGCGCCCACAGAACTGCGTTAAACCGATGGATAAATAACAAGAACCTACTGGTTGGGCTGGGTAATGCCCATTACAGCGCGGGCGATCTCGTAGAAGCTGAACGAGTATTCAGACAAATCACAAGAGCCTGGCCGGATTTTGCCCCGGGACTCAATAATCTTGCCCAGATAGTTTATGAGCGGGGACAGCCGCGGGAAGCGGAAATGCTGGCAAGGAAAGCCGTGGCTATCGGCGGGCCATTTAAAAAGGAGTTTGAAAGCACCTTAATAATGATAGTGAATGGGAAAAAGAGTATTTCAGAAAGCGATTAGCAGGGCGCTCAGAGACAGATTTTCTGTCTATACTCTTAGTGTGCTCACGAAAGACATCAGGAACTATGCATGTTTCAGATTCACCCCCAACTGCTAAAAGACTGTGTGGTTGTTGGCCGCTTCAAGCTGTGTCACTTGCTTATGATGAATGACCGCAACTTCCCCTGGTTCATTTTGGTACCCGACAGGGAAAATATCAGCGAAATCTACCAGCTTAACAAAACCGATCAGGTGCAATTAACAAGAGAATCCTGTTATCTCTCGGAGAAGCTGGCCCAACGTTTTAAGGCGGATAAAATGAATGTTGCCGCACTGGGTAATGTTGTTCCCCAACTGCATATACATCATATTGTCAGATACACCTCCGACCCTGCCTGGCCCGGCCCTGTCTGGGGAAAACTCCCCGCCAGACCCTATGATAAACAGGGTATCCGCCTTATGATCACAAAACTCAAACAGGTGCTAGCAAAAGAATTGGCATTTCACTAGTTTCTGTTATTTTCCATACTGGACTTCAATAAATTCTCTTTTCGCATTAAGTAGAGTACCAGCAGAATTCCGGGAACACCGGTTGCCGAGGCATAAAAGAAGAAATTCACATAACCAAAGTGATCCACAATCACGCCGGAAAAACCGGAAAGGAATTTTGGCATAAGCGTCATCAATGAACTGAAGAGTGCATACTGTGTGGCAGTATAAGCAGTGTTGGTCAGGCGCGACAGGTAAGCAATAAATGCCGATCCCGCGAGTCCACCGGAAAAGTTATCCGCACTGATTACTGTTGCCAGCCCCATCAGACTTTTCCCATCAGTTGCAAGCTGGGCATACATCAGGTTGGTCAATACCACTAATATCGCACCTAATAATAGAATCGGCATCACACCAAATCGGAAAACCAGAATTCCACCGACAACTGCCCCCAAGATTCCCATGACGAATCCAAATAGTTTTGCAATATTGGCAATTTCATCAAGACTAAATCCCAGGTCAATGTAAAATGGATAAGCCATATTAGCCAACACAATATCACTGATACGGTAGATGCTAATAAAGATCAAAATAATCAACGCCCACTTGCCATTTCTCTTGAAGAACTCTGTAAAAGGACATATTACGGCACCAATAAACCACGCAACCGGCGTGCGCAAGAACCCGTGCACATGAGCGCTACGCTCAAGATAATCGATGACCTGCTGCTCCTCCGACAACGTACTTCTGTCTACGCTCTTTGCCGGTTCATTAATCACGAGCACTGCCACAACCCCTATGGTCATGCTCACCGCCATCGTTATATAACTCATTTCCCAGGAAGCCAGTTTGGCGATATAAAGTGCACCGGCACCGCCGACAATCGCCGCTGCGATGCGCCAGCCCGCCTGGTACATAGCGGCCATGGCTCCCTGATACGCTGGATCAACCGCCTCAATACGATAGGCATCAATGGCAACATCCTGTGTTGCAGAGCAAAATGCAACTAACAGTGCCAGCAAAGCCATGGCAGTAATATTCTCCACAGGGTCTGTGGCCGCCATCCCCAACAGTCCCAAGACTATTCCCGCTTGCGCCAGCAACATCCAGCCTCGTCGCTGCCCCAGCCATCGAGTCAACCCAAACAATGGCGCCCGATCCACGACGGGCGCCCAAAATATTTTGATCGAATAAGTAATACCCACCCAGGCAAAAAAACCAATGGTTGATCGTTCGACACCGACATCACGTAGCCAGGTAGACAGCGTGGTAAACACTAAAGGAAAAGGTAACCCGGCTGCGAATCCGAGAAACAGCATAGCAATGACACGGGGATGACGATAAACCGCAAACGCCTGACGCCACGGTCGCTTGTCAGCGGGACTCATGACCCCAACTCGTAGTCGTAATCAATGATGAGCGGCGCATGATCTGAGAACCTTTTGTCTTTGTAGATTTTTTCCTTGATTGCCTTTTTGGCGATACCCGGTGTAGCAATCTGGTAATCAATGCGCCATCCGACGTTTTTGGCCCAGGCCTGTCCCCGGTTAGACCACCAGGTGTATTGGTCTGCTTCGCGGTTCAGTGTTCTAAATACATCAACGTAACCGACTTCGTCGAACAGCTTCGTCAGCCAGGCTCGTTCCTCCGGTAGACAACCGGAATTCTTCTGATTGCTCTTCCAATTCTTGATATCGATTTCCTGGTGGACAATATTCCAGTCACCGCAAAAGATGTATTCCCTGCCATCATATTTAGCCGCCTGCATAAATGGCAACAATCGATCCATGAACCGGTACTTGGCTGCCTGACGTTCCTCACCACTAGAACCGGAAGGAAGATAAATAGAAGCGATACTGAGATTACCGAAATCCGCCTGAATGTATCGCCCCTCCAAATCAAATTCAGGAAATCCTAATCCCATACGAATCCGGTCGGGCTGTTTTCGGCAGTACATGGCGACGCCGCTATAACCCTTTTTCTCCGCGTCATGGAAATAACCGTGAAAGCCCTTGGGGGCCAACATTATATCGGTAAGCTGATCTACCTGTGCCTTGGTTTCCTGAATACAGACAATATCGGCCTTTTGCCGGGCCAACCACTGATGAAACCCCTTGTCGTTGGCGGACCGGATACCATTCAGATTGGCTGTAATGACACGCATGCGCTGACCATACAAGAATCCTTGTGTTTAATACAAGCGTAATCATTAAAAGCGAATCCTTATGCAGAAGCATAGAAAAACCGTTATGGGTCTTGTTCCCCGGACTGATTCTCTTGTATTGTCAGCCCATGAAAGACTTCCAGCGACAATTTCTTGAATACGCCATCCAGCTGAAGATAATCCGGTTTGGCGAGTTCACTCTGAAGTCGGGCCGGATCAGCCCCTATTTTTTTAATGCTGGATTATTCAATACCGGCTCGAAACTGGCGATGCTGGGAAAATACTATGCGGAAGCAGCTGTGGATTCCGGGGTTCAATTTGATATGTTGTTTGGTCCTGCCTACAAAGGCATTCCCCTTGTCGCCACAACAGCCATCGCTCTCGCGGAAAATCATAAGCGTGACGTACCCTATGCGTTTGATCGTAAGGAAGCGAAAAAACACGCAGAAGGCGGTTCACTGGTTGGTGCGCCCCTGGCAGGCAATGTCATGATCGTGGACGATGTTATTTCATCAGGCCTGTCCGCAAAATACGCAACCGACCTCATTCGCAGTAATGGCGCTCATCCTGCATGCATATTGATAGCGCTGGATAGACAGGAAAAAGGGTTAGACGATGTTTCTGCTGTCCAAGAAGTTAAAGATAAACTCGGGCTCGAGGTTATCAGTATCGTCAATCTCGATACCCTTGTCGCTTATCTCTCTCACAAAGGTAACTACACCCCGGAGCTGGAAGCGATCCATCACTACCGGAGCCAATACGGCTGTTAGATTGTTATAGCGAGAACCGGAACGGGTCAGTGCGCGCGCCGCTCGGGGAAATGAGTTACCAGGCAATCCTCATGCACTTCTCCTCGCAGGTAAGCCTCATGAGAAATCGCAACCAATGGCGCTTTTAGATTTCCTACCACCTTGGCAGTATCGCGCAGCTCTAATTTGTTGCGTGCGGTAATATCTCCCTCGACAGAACCTTTCACAATAACCGAATCAGCAACAATGGTTCCTTTCCAATGACAATCCTGCGCCAGCATCAATATTCCCTGAATGTCACTGTCGCCATAGACTTCACCATGCACAAGATAACCGTCTTCGCTTTCCAACCGCCCCATATAAACCGCATTGCGTCCAATAACCTTGGGCACACGATCGACTTCATCCAAAACTCTGCGTTTTGCCATTTCCTATCACCCCTTTGCTCCCTTCATTAAAGCTTAAATCCTGATTTATCATTATTTGGCGAGCGCTGAATGCACCCTGCAAAACTATAATACCTTATTATAATTACTCTTTAAATACCTTATTTGAGACACTTTTACCTGGTCTTGCCAATAATGAGTTAAATCAACACTAAAATAATAATTTTACCCCAACCATCAGCGTAACAAGCTCAAATGCTAATTTTATTAACTGATTGCCCCGCAAAAGCGCCCAGTGAGCGCCAATATAACCTCCCAACAGGGAGCCCAGTAACAAGGCAGGAATCCATGACCACTGTACCTGCCCCAGCCAAACCAGAGTGAGAGCACCGGCACCGTTCCAGAAAATACCTACCAACACCAGCGTGTAGGCAACTGCCCTCCGGTAATCCAGACCAAACCAGCGCACCAGCCAAAGGGTACAAAATAATCCCGTTCCCGATGTCAGCGAACCGTTGAGCACTCCTATTGCCATCAGAACAGCAGCACCGACCAGATAGCCCTGTTGATGACGATTGCTTGGGCGATATTGCAAACCCAATTGACGGTTAGTAAAGGAATATACACTCAGTGCTATCGTGAGCATTCCCAGAGTGGTACGTGCCCAACGGTCGGGAACGTTCAAAATAACACTGGCGCCCAAAATTACGCCAGGCAGTCCGGAGGCCAGAATAATCAAAGAAAAACGCCACTCGAGCGTCTTTTCCCGCAGATGCCGTAGAGTCGCTCCCACTCCCAGGGCCACACTAGCGACTTTGTGGGTAGCCAGGGCCACGCCAAACGGCAGCCCCAAAAAAATCAACACCGGAAACTGCAGCAAACCGGCACCCCCACCGGCAAAAGCGGAAAAGGCGTTAGCCACCAGGGATACTATAAAAAGGACAAAAAACTGCCAGATATCCATTTATTCTGGTAACCCTCCTGTAAATCAGCGAGAAAATTTGACATTACTTTAGGGCATCCTAATGTTTGAAAGAGGGAAACAAAACAGGAATTAGGCAAAATTATGTATCGAATATTCTCCGCGCTGCTTGGCAGCTTTCTGTTGGTTTCAGTAACTCAGGCCGGCATCAAGAAATGCCAGGACGAAACCGGCCAATGGCATTACGGTGACCGCGCCTCCGAGGCCTGCGAGCAATCAAAAATCATAGAAATGTCTGATAGCGGTCATAAAACAGGCGAAGTTGCGGCCCCGCCCACCGCCGAAGAGCTGGCGGAGGAAGAACGGCGTAAAGATGAACTGGCAAAACAAAAGAAAAGAGAGGAGGAGGAAGCCCGCCGGGATGCCTTACTCGTGACCACCTATGGCCATGAAAACGATATTATGTATGTGCGTGACCGTAAATTATCCCAGGTCGAGCACTCCATCGAGGCCAGCCAGGCTACGCTGAAGTCCCTCAATGCCACGCTGGACAGGCAGAAAAAACAAAAAGACAGCGAAGAAAACATCAAACATACCGAAGACCAGATCACCAAACACTCTGCGGTAATAGAAAAAAAACGGGAAGAGCAGGAGGCTTTGAGAAAACAATACGACGAGGAGCTGAAACGCTACCGGGAGCTCAAGACAGCGGGTGGAGAGCCGCAGACCGCAGAGGCGCCTGCTATTCAAACACCTAACCCTTGAGTTAAGACACTTCAGGACCCGGGATCTACCCAGCGCATACCG
Organism: Gammaproteobacteria bacterium; assembly: GCA_029880755.1. Lineage (GTDB taxonomy): Bacteria > Pseudomonadota > Gammaproteobacteria > Acidiferrobacterales > SZUA-150 > JAOUNW01. The sequence continues at coordinate 12,005 of JAOUNW010000020.1, read as the reverse complement.
TTATCGGCAAGTGTCTCTTTTTTCCAGAAGGGCGCCCGGGTTTTTAATTCATCGATAATATAGCGGCAGGCCTCCAAGGCATCACGGCGATGGGCTGCCCAGGTCGCAACCAGGACTATGGGGTCTCCGGTATGAATGGGTCCATGCCGATGAATTACCAGGGTATCCAGCAGCTGCCAGCGCGTGCCGGCGTCTTCACACACTTTCTCCAGGTGTTTTTCGGTCATACCGGGATAGTGCTCCAGAGTTAACCCCTTAACAACCTGGCCGTCATTGAAGTCGCGCAGAGTACCGACAAATACCCCCGTCGCCCCGCATTTTCCTGACATTGCAATCCTGTCCTGCCAAACGGCCAACTCTTTCCAGGGATCAAATACCCCCTCCTGAACTCGTATTTCCATTTTTAGCCCCCGGTTACCGGTGGGAAAAAGGCCACTTCGTCCCCGTCCCTCACCGGGTGTTCCCAGGTTACATACTCTTGATTCACTGCCGCGAGCAGATTGGCCGGTTTTGGTTGGGCAGCGCAGAGAGACCAGACTTCGCTGACCTGAGAAACCTTATCAGATTCAACGATATCCTCGGCTTTCCCGATTTTTTCACGGATACTGGCAAAAAACTTGACTGTAATGCTCATTTTTTAGGGAAAAACCTAACTTTTCTTTGTCTCAACAAGGCAAATACGTTACCATGCCCGCCGCTTTTCCGGCTACCTGATACCTCGCTGACGCAGTAGACCAAGCCTTTGGTTAGCGCTCTACCAGCGATCATACTGCCACAAATAGAGGTGATTTAGCCGGTATCAGTCAAGAATAAATGATTCTTATATCAAGCCACAGTAATACTAATTAGTTTTAGGGGCGGCATATCTATACAGTTTTGCGCCTCGCTTTTACGAATAACAGAATATACGGGGTAAAACAAAGATGTCCAAGCTGGTAAAACCACACGGCGGCGGTGAACTCAAGCCTCTGCTACTTGAAGGTAGCGCACTCAAAACCGAACTGGAGCGCGCCAAGGGCCTGAAACAAGTAAAAATGAGTTCACGGGAAGTCGGCGACGTCATCATGCTAGGCATTGGCGGTTTTACTCCTCTTACCGGTTTTATGACCCATGCCGACTGGCAGGGTGTATGTGATGGCTACAAAATGGCCAACGGCCTTTTCTGGCCTATCCCCATTACCCTGTCCACCGATAGCGCCACCGCTGATGGACTAAAAGATGGGGATGACATTGCGCTGGTGAACGGCGAGTCCGGTGAAATCATGGCCACCATGACCATCACTGAAAAATACACCATCGACAAGGCTCACGAGTGCATGCAGGTGTATAAAACCACCGATATGGAACACCCGGGAGTAAAAATGGTAATGGACCAGGGCGATGTGAACCTGGCTGGCCCCATCAAGGTTCTGTCCCAAGGTGGTTTTCCTGAGGCATATGGCGATCAGTTCATGACACCGGCCCAGACCCGGGCAGAGTTTGAAAAGCGTGGCTGGAACACCGTTGCCGCCTTTCAGACCCGTAACCCCATGCATCGGTCTCATGAATATCTCGCCAAAATCGCCATCGAGACACTGGACGGCGTTCTGATTCATTCCCTGCTGGGCAAACTGAAGCCTGGTGATATTCCCGCCGATGTACGCAGCAAGGCCATCGGCACCCTGATCAAAAATTACTTCTCGGATAATACCGTAATCCAGGCCGGTTACCCGCTGGACATGCGTTATGCCGGTCCGCGCGAAGCACTGCTGCACGCACTGTTCCGCCAGAACTATGGTTGCTCCCACCAGATTGTGGGCCGCGACCACGCCGGAGTTGGTGATTACTACGGTCCTTTCGACGCCCATCATATTTTTGACGAAATTCCATCGGGCTCGTTGGAAACCGCACCGCTCAAAATTGACTGGACCTTCTGGTGTAACAAGTGTGACGGCATGGCTTCAATGAAGACCTGCCCGCATGAAGGTTCCGACCGAATTCTTTTGTCGGGCACCAAACTGCGCAAGGCCCTGTCCGAAGGCGAAGATGTCTCTGAAAAATTCTCCCGCCCGGAAGTGCTCGAGATCCTGCGTGAGTACTACGGCAACCTGAAAGATGATGAGAAGGTAGAGGTTAAACTAAGCGGGCATTCCGCTAAGTAACGAACAGAGAAACCCGGCCACCCGTTTTGGGGTCCGGGTTTTCTGGTTTTTCTATTAAACAATTCAACAACTGAGATGGAGGGCTACCATGCCTACTTTCGTACGTACTGAAAAATGCGATGGCTGCAAAGGTCAGGATAAGACCGCTTGCATGTACATCTGTCCGCACGACCTGATGAAACTGGATCAAGACGGTTCTGACACTGGTCACGCTATGAAAGCGTACAACCAGGAACCGGAGCAATGCTGGGAATGTTATTCCTGCATCAAGATCTGCCCGCAAAATGCAATCGAAGCCCGCGCCTATGCTGATATCGTACCTCTGGGAGGTTCCGTACAACCTCTGCGCGGTACCGATTCCATTATGTGGACGATCAAGTTCCGTAACGGCACCATGAAGCGCTTCAAGTTCCCAATTCGCACAACACCGGAAGGATCCATTGATCCTTATGCAGGCAAGCCTGCCGCCGATATGTCCAAGATTGAAGAACCTGGCTTTTTCAATGACGAAAATGGCTATCGTGCTGGCAACCGCAGCGAACTGATCAAACTTTAAAATCGACAAGCTAAGAGGATAACAACATGGCTGGTGAATTTGGTAAACCGGAGGTCGTCGAAGAAGAAGTTGATATTCTTCTTATCGGCGGTGGTATGGCCTGCTGCGGCGCGGCATTTGAAATTATGCGCTGGGCAGAAGGTACCGACCTCAAAATCAAACTGGTAGATAAGGCTGCTATGGACCGTTCCGGTGCAGTAGCGCAAGGTCTTTCCGCTATTAACACATACATTGGTTCTGAGCAGGATCCTGCTGACTATGCTCGCATGGTCTCCAACGATTTGATGGGTATCACCCGTGACGATTTGGCCTATGACCTGGGCCGTCACGTGGACGAATCTGTCCATCTGTTCGAAGAATGGGGCCTGCCTATCTGGAAGACAGATGAAAACGGCGAGCGCCATGATGGTTCCCGCGGTATGACTCCCCTGAAAGATGGCGGCAAGCCCGTACGTTCTGGTAAGTGGCAGATCATGATCAATGGTGAATCCTACAAGTGGATCGTTGCTGAAGCCGCTAAAAAGGCCCTGGGCACAGACCGCATCCAGGAACGTATTTTCATCGTTAAGCTGGTAAACGACAAGAACGACAAGAACCGTATTGCCGGTGCCGTCGGTTTCTCTGTTCGCGAACACAAAGTTCACGTTTACAAAGCAAAAGCTATCCTGCTGGCCGCCGGTGGTTGCGTAAACCTGTTCCGTCCCCGCTCTGTTGGTGAAGGTCAGGGTCGCGCATGGTACCCAGTGTGGAATGCTGGCTCTACTTACGCTATGGCTGCAGAAGCCGGCGCTGAGCTGACCATGATGGAAAACCGCTTCGTACCTGCCCGTTTCAAGGACGGCTATGGTCCGGTTGGCGCATGGTTCCTGCTGTTTAAAGCGAAGGCCATCAACTCTGAAGGCGAAGTCTACATGGATCGCAACAAGGACATGCTGGATGACTATCCTCCGTATGGTCATGCTGCCGTTCCTGCATCCTGCTTGCGTAACCACTTAATGCTGAAAGAAATGCGCGAAGGCCGCGGTCCAATTTACATGGACACCGTCACTGCGCTGGCTAATCTGCGCGAGACTCTGTCTCCACGCGAAGTAAAGCATCTTGAAGCTGAAGCCTGGGAAGACTTCCTGGATATGTGTATCGGTCAGTGCGGTATTTGGGCTGGTGAAAACATTGAGCCGGAGAAGAAAAACTCTGAGCTGATGCCCACCGAACCTTACCTGCTGGGCTCTCACTCCGGCTGCTGTGGTATCTGGGTTTCCGGCCCAACTGACGTCGGTGCACCCACAGATGAAACCGAAGCTGGCGTACCTGCCCATCTGCCGAAAGGATGGCACTGGGGTTACCGCTCCATGACAACTGTAAAAGGTCTGTTCACGGCTGGTGACGGCGTGGGCGCTTCTGGTCACAAGTTCTCTTCCGGTTCTCATGCGGAAGGCCGTCTGGCTGCCAAGGCAATGGTCAAATATTGCCTGGACAACAAGGATCTGAAGCCTGAACTGGAAGACTCAGTCGACGATTTGGTCGCTGAAATCTATCAGCCGGTTAAGACTTTCCTTGAGCATAAGGACTACAGTACCGCGATCGACGTTAACCCTAACTACGTCACTCCGAGAATGCTTCAGTTCCGTCTGCAGAAGATCATGGACGAATATGTTGCTGGTGTTGCGACTTACTACACCACCAACAATCACATGCTTGCTGTGGCTGAAGAGAAGCTGACGATGTTGAAGGAAGACGCCCTGAAGATGCGTGCGAAAGATCTGCACGAACTGCTGCGCGCCTGGGAAAACTATCATCGCATTCTGACAGCGGAAGCTCACATGAAACACATCCAGTTCCGTGAAGAAAGCCGTTACCCTGGCTTCTACTACCGCATGGACAAGAACTTTGTTGATGAGGAAAACTGGAAGTGCTTTGTGAACTCTATTTATGACAAGACAACCAAAACGTATACATGCTTCAAGCGTGCCCATACGGACCTGGTCGACAAGTCTAAGCTGTTCAAGTAAGCACTAAGGGGCAAATTCACTTTGTCCCTGAATGATAGAGAAGTCCGGGTACCCTGGTGCCCGGACTTTTTTTTCCATACTGGAAACTAGTTTCACAGAATTTCGTAACACATTGAATTCTTGATGTTTACAATTTTAGGCAATGGTGTCTCTCATGAGCGATAAATCTGATATCCCCTACCAAAGTCCGTTGGTACCAAATTTACTGGCCGAGTCCGATCTCATTCAGTTTCGCTGCCATAAAGGTATCGCCTGTTTTAATGAGTGTTGCCGTAATATTGATATCACCCTCACACCCTACGATCTGCTGAGGCTCAAACAGCGCCTGGAGCTCAGCTCAAAGGAGCTGCTTAACCAATATACGCTCCCGTTTGAAATGGACGCCCATGGCACCCCCGGAGTGAAATTGAAGCCCGTAGAGGGTGGCACAGCCTGTCAATTCATGACAGAAGACGGGTGCAGCGTTTACGAAGACCGACCAACCGCCTGTCGCTATTACCCCCTGGGGCTAATGTCCATACGTAAATCAGGGGAATATTCCGACGAACAGGGGTTTGCCCTGGTTAAAGAGGACCACTGTTTGGGGCATAATGAGGACCGGACGCTCACTATCCAGGAATATCGTGAAGAGCAGGGGGTAGAGGAGTATGATGAGCTGACCCGGGAATGGCGCCGATTGATCCTGAAAAAGAAGTCGGCGGGGCCATCCATAGGAAAACCCCCGGAAATGAGCCTGCAACTGTTTTTTATGGCTAGCTACAATGTGGACCAGTTTCAGCAGTTTGTCACCAGTGAGCAATTTCTGGGAACCTACCAACTGGAACCGGATCTCATCGAGAGTCTGAAGACAGATCAGCTGGAAGTGATTAAATTTGGTGCCCGCTTACTGAAACAGGTGTTATTTGGCGAAATCACCATTGAAGTTGTCAGTGGCGCCACCGAAAAACGTGTTCAACGCCAAAAGGCGCGCGCAGAGGAATTAAGAGAATTGGCCCGCAAGCAAGCGGAGGCAGATACCAAAGCGGCCGAGGGCAAGGGATCATAATAATAATATTTGTGGTTAGAGGAATTACGAGCCCCTTTGACTAAGGGGCTTTTTTTTGTCCATACGGAAAATACCCCACTATCCAGCTCAGCAAATTGACCTTTGCAACTCATCGTCTATTTTTACAGATAACAACAAATTAATAATGGATAATGGGGCATGGCACGAACCAATAATTTTCGCGATCAGCACGAAGAGTTGCTGGCAATTGCTAATGAACTGGCAAAACACCTGGATGTCGCTCTACTCAAAAAAGACGCCGGGTTAGTGACAAAACTACTGTCTTCTCTGGCCCAAAAACTTCAGCTCCATCTAAGCCCGGAAGAGCGACGGCTCTATCCGGAACTATTAAAAAAGGGGAATAAACTTATCCGGACCACCACGCAGCACTTTACCAATGAAATGGAAACCATGGCCAAAACGTTCTTCAGCGTCTACATGTCGAAATGGCATAACAAGACCGCGATTGAAAATGAACCCGAAGCATTTATTGAAGCCACACAGGTATTGTTCGATGCCCTGACAACAAGGATCAGGCGCGAGAACCAAACATTCTATCCCTTGCTGGATTTGATGGTTGGCTAGCCAATCAACTTGCATTACTGAAGTACCCCCCGTGACATAGCGACCGAGTCCTTGACCAAAAGGATTGTGCTACAGTCTTCTTAAATGAAAAAGAAAGTCGACGTCAGAGACCTGAAAATTGGCATGTATGTCTCGGAGCTTGACCGCCCCTGGATTGACTCACCATTTTTGTTTCAGGGATTTGAGATTCGGGGCCAGGAAGACTTGGCGGCACTGACCAAGCATTGCGCCTACGTATTTATCGATAACGAACTAGGACTGGATTTTGTTCCTCAGGCCAGTGGTCAGGGAGCAGTTACGCGAGCCCGCGCCCTGGATGAAAAAGACAAGCAGCTGGTGCGTGACTTCCGCAGACTGGCGGAGGCGCCGGTGAACGTCCATCTTGCCCACGCCCGCCCCTATCAAGACATTGCCACTTTCGAAGAAGAAATTGTCGAAGCCCGCAAAATCGAATCGGATGCCCGGGATTTGATGCTTGCTGCCGAGGAAGATATACAGAAAGGCAAAACAATTAATCTGCCATTGGCCAGAAAAGTCGTTGAGCAAATGGTCGACAGCGCGGTACGCAATCCTGACGCCCTGGTATGCCTGGGACAACTAAAAGAGACGAGCGCCTATGCAGCACTCCATAGCATCCGCACGGCAGTGCTGGCACTGGCCTTTGGCCGGCACCTGGTTTTCGGGAAAGAAGATCTAATTACGCTAGGCCTCGCAGCCCTGTTCCACGACATTGGCATGGCCAAAGTACCTCAGGAGATTCTGGATAAACCAGGGAAACTGACGCTACAGGAATTCGATATCATGCAGCGCCACGTCAACCAGGGCAGAGAACTGCTTCAAGCCTCCGGCTCTGTGCCAAAAGAAGTGATAGACATGACGATGCAACATCACGAACGCCACGATGGCTCCGGCTATCCCAATAAATTACAGGGGGACTTGATCAGCACTGCCGGTGCTATCGGCGCTATCATTGATGTCTACGATGCCATTACCAGCGACAGTCCCTACAAAAAAGCGGTATCAGCGGAGGCCGCGCTAAAAACCATGTTTGAGTGGCGCACAAAAGATTTTCACAAACAACTGGTGGAGTCGTTTATCAGCTGCATGGGCATCTTTCCTATCGGTAGTCTGGTTGAACTCAGCACCGGGGACATTGGCGTTGTTGTCACTATTAACCGTTCGCGGCGACTAAAACCAAAAGTTGCGCTGGTACTGAATGACAAGCACCACCCCTATCGGGAAAAAGTCTATACGGATATCGCCAATGACAAAACCATCTCCGGCCAGGAGATCAAGATCCGCAAGGTACTGCCTACCGGCACTTTGGGTATTAATCCCATGGATCACATCCTGCAGTTGTAGTGAGACTCCCGCACTAACCAGTACCAGCAACAGGTAACCTGAAATCACCCCCTGGTGCATGAGTAACGGCACGGATGGTGGGGATACTCACGCATATTTGTGCTATTCATTGCCGCAGGATTGCACCGATAATTCAACCCTTACGCAACCGATAAACCACAGATTGGTTAGTCGGCCTTAATCAGTGATAATACGGGCCAGAACTTAGACAGACGAAGGATCCAGCATGACCGCACGAGCACTAAAAACAGACGAGTATTTCATTGATGAGGAGCCCTACTACGAGCCCATCGGGGACGAGATTGAGATTTTTGAATCGGCCTACCGTCAACAGCTTCCCATTCTGTTAAAGGGTCCTACCGGTTGTGGCAAGACCCGCTTCATTGAGCACATGGCCTGGCGTTTGAAAAAGTCACTGGTAACGGTCTCTTGCCACGATGACCTCACTGCTTCCGATCTTGTGGGTCGCTTTCTGGTAAAGGGCGGCGAGACCGTTTGGGTAGATGGCCCGCTGGCCAGCGCAGTGCGCAAGGGTAGTATTTGTTATCTCGATGAAATAGTGGAAGCACGCAAAGACACCACCGTGGTAATCCACCCCTTGGCCGATGACAGGCGTGTTTTACCCATCGACAAACTGGGTGAGATCCTGCAGGCGCCACCGGGTTTTTGTCTGGCCATTTCTTACAACCCGGGTTATCAGAGCGTGTTAAAAGATCTCAAACAGAGCACGCGCCAACGTTTTGTGGCATTAGAATTTGATTACCCAAGTGCTGAACTGGAAACCAATATCATCGCCAAAGAAACCGGTATTCCCCATGAGCAGGCCGCACGCCTGGTGAAGTTTGCCGGCATGACACGCAATCTCAAAGGAAGCGGTCTGGAAGAAGGCGCCAGCACCCGGTTACTGGTGCATGCCGCACGTTTAATCAAGGACGGTATTTCCCCGGTGACTGCCTGTCATGCTGCCATTGCCCAGGCCTTGACCGATGACGATGAAATGCTTGCAGGCATTGCCGAGCTGTCCTCGTCACTTTTCTAATCACCACCCATGGCTGATCTCCCACCACTCGATGCCGCTTACATTGAGCATAAACTCAATGAATGGCTGGAAGTGGAATTCTCCTTTCTCAAAACCAGTACACCCGCACAGGCCATTGCCCAACTGCCCCGGCCCGACCAGGATTTTATGCTTATGTGGGTGCAGCGCATGTCCAGTACCAATATTGAATTAGCCTATCAATTTACGGTACGCGCCATTGAGTTTCTAAACAAACAGGAACGGCGCGTCATCGAGGCATGGGTATTACATGCCATGGACACCTACGACCAGCGCGGGCTGCACCCAGCCATGGAGTTCATCAAAAATATTGAACATTTTATCCAATACAGCCACGATCACTCCGTAGGCACGGTGTTACAGGACCATGCGACAGTGCTGCTGCATTTCTGTCACGGTTTATCCGGAAGACAGTTAAAGATCGAAGAAGCGGAACAGGCCTACACCGATACGCAGACAATTTATCTGCCACCGGTTATCGCTACACTGGCAACGCCAGAAGACAATTTCTTATTATACAAAGCGTCAGCGGCCTATCTCTGGGCACAAACTCGCTTTGGTACTTTTCATGTGCCACTGTACGAACTGGCGGCACAACATCCGCATCCAGAACCGTTTCTGGCATTGTTTCATGCATTGGAAACAGTCAGGCTGGAAGCCTGCATCGCCCGCGAACTGCCGGGACTGTATAGAGTAATGCAACGCATACAGGAACAACTCAATGAAAAGTATGATGATGCATCATGGCAATCCATTACCCAGCCGTTAATACAGCCGGGCGCAACATCCCAAGATACACTGGCGCTGACACACGAGCACCTGCATAAGATTAATATACCAGCGCCGCAGTGTTTTCAAGGCACATTGAATCCGGAGCGCGTGGCGGAGTGCTTAAAGAACCGAGTACCCAAAGAAAAAGCCGCCTTCCGTGTTGCGCTCTCAAAGATTCTGGAAGACTTGAAAAAGGAAGAGGCGGCACGACACGAAGCCAGGGAACACCAGTTCCGCACACGCAAGATTTCCGATCACACCCTGCCGGAAGGATTCCGCATGGAACTAACCCTGGACGACCAACCCGTACCGCTGCCTGATCATTTGAGTAAACTACTGACTTCTATTCAACTGGACCTGGGTGATATTCCTGACGAATATCTGGTTGCCGCCGGGCCAGGGGAATACGACCCATCACTTTATGAAGAGAAGGAAGTCGATCCCGATGAGGTTTGGCAAGGCACCTACCACGAAGAAGGCGCGTTCCTGTATAACGAATGGGATTTCCGGCGCCAGCATTACCGCAAGAACTGGTGCGCTGTGCGTGAAAAAACCATCAGCCCGGTCTACGATGACTTTATTCAAAACACCTTGCGTAAATACAGCGGTCTGATCAAACACCTGCGCAAGTCCTTTGAGGCTATGCGTGACGAGGACCGAGTACTCAATCGCCAAACCTACGGCGACGGTATCGATATCGATGCGCTGGTGCAAGCCCTGGCCGAGTCACGCAACGGCAGTGAAATGTCCGACCAATTGTTCACCCGACTGCACCGCAATGAACGCAATATCGCTGTCGTTTTTATGGTGGACATGAGCGGTTCTACCAAAGGCTGGATCAATGAGGCAGAACGGGAATCACTGGTTTTATTGGCTGAGGCCCTGGAAACATTGGGCGACCGCTATGCCATTTACGGTTTTTCCGGTATGGCGCGTAAGCGCTGTGAGATCTACAAGATCAAGGAGTTTCACGAAACCTATAATGAAGAAATCCGGGCACGCATCACAGGCATCACGCCGAAAGATTACACGCGCATGGGTTTCGCCATCCGGCACTTAACCAAAATTCTACAAGATGTCGAGGCACGCACCCGCATATTAATCACTATCTCCGATGGCAAACCGGACGATTACGACAACTACCGCGGTGCCTACGGCATCGAAGACACACGCCGTGCATTGGTGGAGGCGCGCCGCTCAGGCATCCACCCTTATTGCATTACCATCGACACAGAGGCAAAAGACTACCTGCCCCATATGTACGGCGACGCCGCCTTTACTGTAATTGATAAAGTCAATCAGTTACCGCTAAAGGTATCCGACATTTACCGGAGACTGACCAGCTAGTGATCCTGGTTGCTACCCGTCTACTCGGGCGTAACGGATAGGGATCAGCCATCCGGCGCACTGGAGCGCGCTGCCCTGCGCCAGTTCCTGGTATCACCCATGTTAAGCGTACCCTTTGTATTCGACCCCGCTATTACTCTTGTTGCCTTTATCTTTTCCGCCGCCATGGATGGTGTCTTCGGTTATTTTCCGGCGCGCAAGGCCACATGCCTGAGTCCCATTGATTTGTTTAGGCATGAGTAACGGCCCGCTTCACGGGCGGCGGCGCGTTAGCGACGCCGCCCGTGAAGCGGTTGTTATGTGTTAAGTAATAGTAAGCAACCATATTACTTACGGAGTAAAAATACATTCTTGTTGATCAAGTCGTCATCGAACGTCAGTGATTCTATTAGCTTTCTTGTTAAGAAATATAGGCCGACCAGCGAAATCTTTACTTTCTTCTGGTTGCTGTCCTTGTAATACATTACAGCCCAGTCATCATTCCATTTATCTCGATTGAGAACGCTCTTTAACGACATGCTGGAAGGCACCTTGCCAAGTTTGCCGACAACGTATTTTTCATGAGGCAGTGGTTTCTTATTGATCTTTCCGCCTTCATCAGTACCAAGTTCATGGACAAGAGGGTTTCTAAACCCATCGTAGAGTAGTTCAGCGGCAGTATCGCGTGGGATCCAGTCATGCTGCACACTCCCCCACGGCATACGCTTAAATAATTCCAGGAAGCATCGCCTATCTGTGTCCTCATGTGGTTTAGACGATACGTTCCTTGGATATATAGTTCGGGACAATCCGCCCAGAACGCTACAAAGCACAATTATCATTGCATAGTTGCATCCGCTCTTGAGAGCGGCGATGTCATTCCGTGGTAGAAATAACATCGAATGCGAATCGCGCAAAAGGAGATCAACGTTGTGAAGCGGCCTCGATTTCTCGATATCAATTTTTGGATTCAATTTCAGCGGTTGATATTCCGTAGAATTGCGCGCCATATAATTCTCTAAAACACATAACGTCGAACTCAAGCGTGCCGACGTAGGAGGCATCGCTTGTAGTGAGTTGTTGCGACGCGATGGACTAAAAGGTTAGTAATGAATTGAACGAAGGGATAATCGAAGTCGGATCGTTGAAGTGA
>JAOUNW010000077.1 GCA_029880755.1 Gammaproteobacteria bacterium | reverse complement strand
TTACAGTGCCTCGCACGATTTCTGCCATATCAACCCAGGCCGATGTCGTGATTTCACCTGAAATAATTACCATGCCAGTATTAACCAGAGTCTCACACGCCACGCGAGCCACCTTGTCTTGCGTTAAAATGGCGTCGAGGATGGCATCGGATATTTGATCGGCGACTTTGTCCGGATGGCCTTCCGAAACAGATTCTGATGTAAAGAGATAACTGTCTGACATTTCTATTGTCCTTGCGCTGCTCGCATGTTCAGGTTGTAAGAAAGTCGCGAATAGTAACAATTTACCGCAAAGAGACCTATACCTAATCGTTGCCTATAACCATTATCTTGCTAAGGCAGGTTGAGCAAAAATCTATTTAATCCCACTCTTATCTTTTATTAGTTGTTTTAATCATTATATATTCCACATTTACGTTTTTTTTAGATATTATTGGTCTTTTTTTACCACATATATTTATTTTTGACTAAAACACACCTTTATCCTCTATTTATTCTTATAGTGGGGATATGCTGTTATTGATAAGCCATATTGAATACCTATATGGGTTTTTCGCTCTACCAAAAATCGCTCTTACTCCAGATCGATAGTGCTATAGTTTTGCTTCGCTTCCCGGCATCTAAGTCTCCTAACCCCTTTCTATGCCTTTGTGTTTATAATCAGCGCCATTTTTAGCTCAGGAATCGAGATGGCCGACTCTGCAGGCGAACAGAACTATGGGTTGAACATTTACCAGATGCTCAGGACGCCCCGATTCTGGCCCTCACTGCTGTTTGTCTTTTTCCTTCGCTTGATCGCCCACATGCCCCTGAGATTTTCGCGCGGGGTAGGGTCGTTTTTGGGCCTACTGCTTTATTGCATCAACCGAAAACGCAGACATATAGCCAACGTGAATATCGGTTTGTGCTTTCCACAGTTATCGGCACGAGAGCGAAAGCGGTTTGTGAGGAATCATTTCAAGCTTAATGGTCAGGGCCTAACAGATGCCGCTTTCCTTGCCTGGGCAAATGAATCACGCATTGTAAAAAAAACCCGGATCATTGGCCTCGAAAGATATCGGCAATATCTGGCTAAAAAGGCCCACATAATTTTGCTCGCGCCACATCTTGTTGGAACGAATTTTGGGGCCAGTTTCGTGAGTAGAGAGCGGCCAGTGTTGGCAATGGCCAAGGGCCAGAAAGACCCCATCTTTAACTGGTTGCTAGAGAAGTCTCGTACACGATTTGGCGGAAAACCTTTTGGCCGTCATAAGGGCATGCGCCCCGTTGTAAAGGGCATAAAAGCCGGCATTCCGACATTCTATTTTCCGGATGAAGATTTTGGCGCCGAGGTTTCTGTGTTTGCACCTTTTTTTAATGTGCCGGCGGCAACATTGACCACGCTTGGTCGACTGGCCGCCTTAACGGAGGCGGTGGTGATACCGTGTTTTGCCTATATATTACCCGGGGGAAGAGGATACGAAATTGTGCTTGAGGCCCCCCTGGAAAATTTTCCGGAAAATGATTTAAAGAGAGACGCTGTTCGAATGAATGAAGCCATGGAGAACGGTATTCGAAGAATGCCCGAACAATACATGTGGACCCTAAAGATATTTAAAACCAGGCCGGACAATGCGCCTCCTCCTTACTAAGAAACCTGGCAGTAGGCGTGATTTTTTTCACCCGAAATATTGGGTTACCTGGATAGGGCTCGGCTGCCTACGCCTTTTAATACTGCTTCCTTTGCCGCTGAGCCATTTTGCAGGCTCGTTGTTTGGCATTGTTCTGTTCATTCTGTTTCGTTCACGACGCAAAGTAGTGGAGCAGAATCTTAGGTTGTGTTTTCCGGGATGGAGCCGTGGCCTGATATACACAACCACATTTAACAACTTCTGTGCAACCGGGCGCGGTTTGGTGGACACTGGTCTGGCCTGGTGGGCAAGCCGGAAAAGATTGCAGCGGTTGGTGCATGTAAAGGGTCAAGAAAATTTTTCAGCGGCACAGAAAACCGGCCGGCCCGTCATTATACTGGCCGGTCATTTTGTTGCCATTGACATCGCAGGTATGTATATCTCAAGTCTTCAAAACATTACCAGCATTTACAAGAAACCAAAAAATGAGCTCTTGCATTGGGCTATGGTAAATGGCCGTCTCCATTTCGGCACCATGACGCTGGTGGAAACCAAGGAAGGAGTCAAACCGATTCTGCAAAGTCTGAAGCGTAGAGAACCTTTTTATTTTCCAGGCGACCAGGATTTTGGACCTGCCAAGTCAGTGTTTGTTCCTTTTTTTGGAGTACAGGCTGCTACGGTTCCAACACTGAGTCGATTAGCTAAAATGAGTAACGCGGTTATCCTTCCTTGTTTCGCCAAACAACTGCCCTGGGGTAAGGGATACGAGGTAATTTTCGGCAGGCCCGTTGATGACCGTTTTTCAGGTGATGAGCTGCAAGATACAGAGCTCATGAACCGTGTTATTGAGCACGAGGTGAAAGAAATGCCGGAACAATATTTTTGGATGCATAAACGATTCAAGACGCGGCCAGAAAACGACGACCGGAGTTTCTATGTTTAGTTTAAGTACGCCAAAACGATGGACTTAAAATTACGAGCAAAGTAAATAGTTCAAGGCGGCCCAGTAACATGGCCACACACAAGATCCACTTGCTCGCCACATTCAGGCCACCGTAATCACCAGCAACTTCACCAAGGCCCGGACCGAGATTGTTCAGGCAGGCAGCTACAGCAGAAAATGCTGTTACCATATCGTTGCCGCTAGCTATCATTAGCAACGATAAACAGGAAAAACAAAACACATACAGAGCAAAAAATCCCCAAACAGCGCTGATTACTCTGTCGCTCATTGGTTTGCCGCCAACTTTGATGGGGAACAGCGCATCTGGATGAATCAATCTGAGGATTTCACGTTTGCCCTGTTTGTAAAGCAAAAGGGCGCGTATCACCTTCATGCCGCCAGCGGTGGATCCGGCACAGCCACCGACAAAACTTGAAACAATAAGTAGCGCCGGTAAAAAAAGTGGCCAAAGATGGAAGCCCGTGGTGGTAAAACCAGTAGTTGTGGCAACCGATACCGCCTGAAATACACCATGATGGATGGCCTGTTGCCAGGTGTCGTAAGTATTCTCAAAGTGAAGAACCAAAATAGAGGTAATGCTTATCAAAACCACTATGCCCATATATACTTTTACTTCTGTATCCACAAAATAAGGTTTGGCGCTTCGACTCCGCCAGGAAAGAAAGTGAAGGGCGAAGTTAATTCCCGCAAGCAGCATAAAGACGATGCCGACAATTTCAATTGCAATATTGTTAAAGTAACCGATACTTTGGTCGTGCGTAGAAAACCCACCGATAGCGATGGTCGAAAAACTGTGGCCTACGGCATCGAATAGGCTCATCCCCGCAACCCAATATGCGAAAGCGCAGCTGGCTGTCAGCCCGAGGTATATATACCATAACGCTTTGGCGGTTTCGGTGATGCGGGGGGTTAGTTTATTGTCCTTCATGGGCCCTGGTGTTTCCGCCCGATACAGTTGCATACCGCCAACTCCAAGCATTGGCATTACCGCAACAGCCAGTACTACAATACCCATTCCGCCCAGCCACTGAAGCTGCTGACGGTAAAACCGGATGGACTGAGGCAGGTCATCGATACCGGTCAGCACTGTCGCACCGGTGGTGGTGAGGCCGGACATGGACTCAAAAAAGGAATCAGTAAAAGGCATATGCGGCATTTCTGCAATAGCGAAAGGCAGGGCCCCCACCAGTGCCAGCAGGGTCCAGAATAACGTAACAATAATAAAGCCATCTCTTAGCCGCACTTCTCTGCGCACCCGGCTAACGGGTAACCATAAAACCAGCCCGGTAACGAGTGTTATGCCATAGGCGATCAGAAAACTCTTGCTGGCGCCATCATCGTAAATCTGGGAAACGAGTATCGGTGGTAACAGAGTGGTGCTGAATATGATCAGCAGCAGGCCGGTGACACGCTGTATGACAATGTATTGCATATATTAAAAAAAGGTGTAGGCCACCTGAAATAGTCTTTCTACGTCCGGAATACATTTTTTGTCTACAACGAATAAAATAACATGATCGTTTGCCTGTATGACCGTATCATGATGAGCAATAATAACTTCGCCGTCTCGCACGATAGCGCCAATGGTGGTGCCTTTCGGAAGCCTGATATCTTGCACTGCATGCCCAACGACTTTGGAGGTGTTGGCGTCTCCGTGGGCGACTGCCTCAATGGCTTCAGCGGCTCCGCGGCGTAATGCATGAACCGCGACCACATCACCTCGGCGTACATGGGCCAACAGGCTGCCAATAGTTGCTTGCTGTGGCGAAATCGCAATATCGATTTGGCCGCCAGCCTGAACAAGATCTACATAAGCGCCACGATTAATTAGTGTCATAACCTTTCTGGCGCCTAATCTTTTCGCCAGCATTGACGAAAGAATGTTGGCTTCATCGTCATTGGTAAGTGCACAAAAGGCATCAGTTTCCTCAATGCCTTCTTTCATCAATAACTCCTCATCCGCCGCATCGCCATAAAGAACAATAGTTTTATTCAGATCTTCGGCAACACTTTTTGCGCGCATGGGGTTGTGGTCGATGAGCTTGGTTAAATAGTTTTTGGTTTCCAGCGATTTGGCAAGGCGTCGGCCGATATTTCCACCTCCGGCCAGCATGACTCTTTTCACGGGTTTATCCAGTTTGCGTAACTCGCTCATCACGGCGCGGATATGTTTGCGTGCTGCGATGAAAAAGACCTCATCATCTACTTCAATAATAGTGTCACCTTCCGGCAAGATGGCCCGGTTCTTCCGATAAATGGCGGCCACGCGGGTATCGATGCCCGGTAAATGATCTCTTAGAGCCCGAAGTTCATGGCCTACAAGTGGACCACCATGATAAGCCTTGACCGCGACGAGTTGTACCAGGCCGCCGGCAAAATCGAGCACCTGAAGTGCGCTGGGGTATTCGATTAAGCGCTGCACGTAATCCGTTACAATTTGCTCTGGGCTGATAATAACGTCGATTGGAATTGCTTCTTGGGCAAATATCTCTGGATGCGAAAGGTACTCAGCGGCGCGTATACGAGCAATTTTTGTCGGAGTATGAAACAACGTGTAGGCGATCTGGCAAGCTGCCATGTTGGTCTCGTCGCTGTTGGTTACGGCCAGTATCATGTCCGCGTCCTCTGCGCCGGCATTGAGCAGTACGTCTGGGAAAGCCCCATTACCAACAACGGTTCTCAGATCCAGGCGATTTTGCACGTCCTCCAGATGACCGGAGTCCAGGTCTACGATAGTGATATCGTTGGCCTCGTTCACCAGATTTTCCGCTACTGATGTACCAACCTGGCCCGCACCCAAAATTATTATTTTCATTATCTGTTCTTCAAAAAATTATTCTTTGTGATTTTTGGGGTTTATGCCTAACTGTTTTAATTTCCGGTAAAGATGTGTTCTCTCCATACCCGCTTTCTCTGCCACATAGCTCACGTTGCCATTGTTTTCTCTAAGTTGATGTTCGAGATAAGCCTTTTCGAACTCATCTCTTGCTTCCCTTAGTGGTAACTGGAACAGGCGATGTGTACTTTTATCCTCATTACTCGTTGAATTTGTGGTGCCCATGCTCAAAGACTGTCCGACCTCATCTGCATTAATTTCCGGGCCTCGATTCAATATCAATAACCTCTGCACCAGATTTTTAAGTTCTCTTATATTGCCCGGCCAGGAATAATTCCTTAAAAGATTAAGTGCGCCTGTGGAAAACTTTCGATAGCTAAGATGCTCTTTTTCGGTTAACCAGTCCACGTAAAAATTAATGAGTTCCGGTACATCTTCGCGGTGCTCTCTAAGGGGGGGAATGGTAAGAGGAACCACATTCAGGCGGTAATAGAGGTCTTCGCGAAACCGGCCCTGTGCGATTGCCTGTTCGATATTATGGCTAGTAGTCGCCAGCACTCGAACATTGAGCTCTATTGGGTTTGTGCCACCAACCCGCTGAAATCGCTTTTCTTCCAGGGCATGGAGTAGTTTGGACTGAACATCCAGGTCGAGGTCCCCAATTTCATTTAGCAAAAGAGTGCCTCCGCTTGCTTGCTCAAAGCTGCCAAGGTCTACGTTTCCCTGGTGCTCCCGGCCAAACAGATGAACCAGTAAGTCCTGTTCCGGAATAGCGGCTGGGCTTATTTCCACAAACGGTTTGTCGGACCTCGGGCTTTGGCTGTGTAGAAACCGCGCCGCCACGGTCTTCCCGCATCCAGCCTCGCCGCTTATAAGTACCCACGCATCGGTTGCCGCGATGCGCTCGATGCCTTCTTTCAGGGATTGCACGACCTCGGATTTGCCGGTGACGGTGGAGACTGGCTCCACCCGGGATTTCAGGCTCAGGTTTTCCTGGCGAAGCCTGGCGCTTTGTAGGGCGCGGTCAATGGTGACCAACAATTTTCCGGTGGAAAGTGGCTTTTCGATAAAATCATAGGCACCCAGACGGGTTGCCTCGACGGCGGTCTCAATATTGGCATGACCTGACATCATCACCACGGGCGCATGAAGTGCGCCAGAGGTCGACCACTCCTTTAGGAGGGTGATACCATCTATATCGGGCATCCAAATATCAAGCAGTATTAAATCAGGGTGAAAGCGCTGAAGCGAATTTTTGGCGTCCGCGGCATCTGCGGCAGTGACGACCTGGTAGTTTTCATCCTCAAGTATTTCCTGAACCAGACGCCGAATATCCGGTTCATCATCGATTACCAGGATTTCTCCCCGGCTCATGCCTGGCTCTCCTTGGGTGACGGGACGTTGTGCATGGCGTTTGTTTTGTTACCAGTCTCCAAAGCAGGGTTTACTGGCAAATGCAAATGAATGCAAGCGCCACCTTTCTCGATATTTTCCACCCACAGTGATCCGCTGTGCTCCTCAACAATTTTTTTGACGATCGCAAGCCCGAGGCCAGTGCCTTTTTCCTTGCTGGTAACATACGGTTCAAACAGACGGTCCATCATCTCTGGTGGTATACCGGAACCGTTGTCTTCTATAGATAGGTGTACCGTATGACAATTATCCTTAGTAATGCAACGAGTTGTGATGCGTACGCGGGAATTATTTTTGCCGGCTAGTGCCTCGCCTGCATTTAACATTAAATTGTGAAGAATTTGTCTCAGGCGCCCGGGGTCGGCCATGATCTTTGGCAGTTCATCATCCAGATCGAGCTCAATACTCAGATTGGGGTGACTTTGCTGTTTTTGTGAATCCTGGGTATAAGCACTTACTCGATATAACTCTTTAATGTCTTTAATGAGCGTATTCAGATCTACGGGTTGGCGCTGCATCTGCATAGGCCGCGCGTAGTCCGAAAAGGCATTAACCATGGTTTTCAGGGCCTCCACCTGGTCGATAATGGTAGTGGTCGCCCGCTCCAGGGTATTCTGGGTCTTTTCATCCAGTTGTTTCATGCATTTGTGGCGAATTCTTTCTGCCGATAACTGTATAGGAGTCAGGGGGTTCTTTATTTCGTGTGCCAGGCGCCTGGCAACTTCACCCCAGGCCGCATCACGTTGTGCCTGGATCAGAGCAGTTACGTCATCGAATACGACGACGTAACCACTGCGTCGAGATGTCAGCGCTGACATCTTGGTGCCTCTCAGCATCAAAACACGTCTACCCGCCTGTTGATAAAGCACAATGTCTGCATGCCACTCCTGTTGGTTGTTACTAACGGCCTCACGAACTGTATCTACGAAGGGTGCCAGTTGTTCATGATCGGTAGATATAGACGCCAGGGGCTTCTTCTGGTTGTTCTCCAAATTGATACCCAAAATTTGTACCGCAGCCGAATTGTAAGTTCGTAATCGTTGTCGCTGATCAAAGGAGATAACACCCGAGGACAAATGCTCCAATACTGTTTCCAGATAAGTGCGCTGGGCCTCTGCCTCAAATTGGCTGCGCCGCAACTGAGTTTGTGCGCGATGCACCTGGTGGGTCATCTCATTAAAGGATCTCGCAAGCATCCCGAACTCATCATCACCGCCCGCTGGCAACTGCTTGCTATAATCTCCTTTGGCAACTGCTTCGGTACCCTCGGCAAGATCGCGCAGCGGCTTTACGACTCTTCTGGCTGTAAATATGGCTCCGGAAACTACTATGAGCATTGTCATTAGCGCGACCAGGCTCAGAGACAGCGTAAAGCCAAATTTTAAAGGTCCGCGCAAATACGCCAATTTTTCATACTCAGCAAAAGCAGACTGCACGCTTTCACCTAATTTGGTGTATCGATTAGGCAGTTGTTGCAACACCTGCAGAGTCCGAACCGGACTGCCGACTTTATTGCCGTATACAGGGACCACTACCCGTAACCGCAAATCAGATGTGCCAACTGGATCGAGGTTGGCATAGGTAAGCCCCTGCCGAATCTGGGACATGACGGTTTCATCCGGCGGGATAGGAATCAGGCTGGTAAGGTCCGGTCCTTCCTTACTGCTGGAAGCAATGATTTGACCATTTGGGTTGTACAGGGTCAGTTCCGAAACGTTATGTTGTTCGCGCAGGTAGTTTAATGCAGTCAGGGCGAGTTTGTCGGAAGTATTTTCCAGTTCTATCGCCATATCTTCCGCAGTTGCAGCGAGATCCTGTTTGAGGGCATCAAAAGCGGTGCGGCCAAGCATTAGGGCATCATCCATGGCTTGCTCTATTTTCACATCGAACCAACTATCGATGCCGCGATTTAGTGCCTGCAGGGAGAAAAAATAAACCACAGAAACAGGAGTTACCGCCAATAACACCAGAACTCCAAGCAGACGCAACGTAAGCCGCGAACCGACAGCTCTGGCGCGTAACTGAATAAACAGATGATAAATATTAAATAGAATAAGGCCCAGTAGCAGTATGACGCCAAGCACATTAATTAATAGAAGGCTCGAATACATATTGCCGAACAACGAAGAGTTCTGAGTTGCAGCATTCATCATCAGCAGGGCGATAAACAAGAGTGCCGACAAAACTGTCAGCGGTATAATGCCAATCCCTTTGTGCGTCAGCGCAGTACGTTCCACTGTGTCCAACCGCTGTTTAAATGCCACGCAGGCGAGGTGTACGCGACCGGCCTGAGAGGAGCCGGGAGCCTGGCGATATCAAGGTAGGCGCGAACATCCATTACGTAGTCGTTATCGCCCTGTAGCTTGTCAGCCGACAGCTCGAGTTGGTCGAAGTCCAGGTTACCGACTTGTGCCATGGCTTCCTGTAATGAGCTGAAGCTTTCAATTGCAGGTTTGTCGCTTTCCGATGCATCCGGTATCACCAGATATTGCCCGGACAGGGCGTGGTAACGGATATTTCGGCGAATAATCCACATCGAAATTCTATCGTTCCACAAAAACGTTCGCTTTTTGCTCAGGGACAAGTCAATGACGATATCTAGAGGTATGCCCTTGCTGAGTGCTTCTTCCGCTTTATCACTCAGACCAAGATCAAGGATGCCTGTAACGTGTAGCGTTGTTTTTGTCAGTCGTGGTTCAATATTGGATACCTGGAACTCGGCAATAGCAGGACATGAGACGAATATCGCCAACAGCAGCAGACACAAAGGCGCTATGTTTGGCTCAGGTTTTTCGCAATCGCGCATAATAAAATCCATCCAGTTCGTGACGGCCGGGCAAGATCTGAATGCCGATCGGAAGCTGGGCGGGTCGAATCCGTTTTTCCGGATCACGGAACCCCAGAGATTCAGGTATTGCGTCAGCATGACGGCTAATAAAAGATGTCATCTGGGCCTCATTTTCGTCGGGTAACACTGAGCAAGTGGCATAAAGAAGCTTACCTCCAGATGCCAACAAGGGCCACAATGCATCAAGTATTTGGGATTGCAAAGTAATGTTTTTCTCGATTTGTGT
>JAOUNW010000156.1 GCA_029880755.1 Gammaproteobacteria bacterium | reverse complement strand
CAGCTCCATTGGCGAGTCGGAATTTGTGGTGCGTTCAAAGGATCGCCCTAAAAAGCGCCCAGAACATAAACCTCCGAGAAAGACCACGGTGAAGAAAGTCAGCGTCACGGTCAGCATTGGCGTGGCTGGTAAAACAGAGCGGCGGCCAACGCCCCAGCATGTTCTCAAGGCGGCCGATCGCGCGCTTTATCAAGCAAAACGTGCAGGCAGAAATCAGATCTGGATGTAGCGCCGACCCTGGGAGCAGGTGGTGACCTGGTAATAACCCTATAAGACGCCTGCTTTGGTTGCCCCCCAAAAAGCAATACCTTTATACTGCGCCTAAAACATAATTAACCTGGCGATATAACTTATGCATATAAAATCCTTTAACCCGCCTGTCAGGACGTTGATGGGCCCCGGTCCCTCAGACGTTCACCCTAGAATTTTGTCGGCCATGGCGCGGCCAACGATTGGCCATCTAGATCCGGCATTCGTTGGCATGATGGATGAAATAAAATCCCTGTTACAGTATGCCTTGCAGACTACCAACGCCATGACTATTCCAGTTTCCGCGCCAGGCTCTGCCGGCATGGAGACCTGTTTTGTTAATCTGGTTGAGCCCGGTGACAAAGTTGTGGTCTGTCAGAATGGCGTGTTTGGTGGGCGCATGAAAGAAAATGTTGAACGCGCCGGCGGAATTGCGGTGATGGTTCAGGACGACTGGGGCAAAGCGGTAGATGGCAACAAGCTGGAAGAGACATTAAAGGCCAATCGCGACGCACGTATTGTTGCGTTTGTGCATGCGGAGACCTCTACCGGTGTTCAATCCAATGCTGAAGAACTGGTCGCCATCGCCCACAAATACGATTGTCTCGCAATTGTTGATGCCGTGACTTCCTTGGCGGGTTCGCCGTTAAAAGTCGATCAATGGGGCATTGATGCGCTCTATTCCGGTACTCAGAAATGCTTGTCCTGCGCACCGGGATTGTCACCGGTGACGTTTAGTGAAAGCGCGCTGGATAAAATCAAGGCCCGTAAAACCAAGGTGCAAAGCTGGTTTCTGGATTTGAATCTGGTAATGGGATACTGGGGCGGGGAGGCAAAACGTACCTATCATCATACAGCACCTGTGAATGCGTTATACGGGTTGCATGAAGCCCTGGTAATGTTGCAGGAAGAAGGTATTGAAAAGGCCTGGGAGCGTCATCAGAGAAATCATCAGGTTTTAAGGGCCGGTATCGAGGCCATGGGGTTGCGCTTCCTCGTAGACGAAGCTCATCGTCTGCCTCAGCTGAATGCCATCGTAGTGCCGGAGGGAGTTGACGAGGTGAGGATACGCCAGCGGCTGTTGCAGGAATACAATCTGGAAATCGGCGCCGGACTGGGTGTGTTGGCGGGCAAGGTCTGGCGTATAGGGCTGATGGGTTTTGCCAGCAACCTGAAAAATATCCTGATATGTCTGGGCGCACTGGAATCTGTGTTGGTTGAGGAAAATGCCGCCATCCAGCAGGGCGCAGCCATGACAGCCGCCAAGCGGGCCAGTGCCTAGTTCGATCCGGTGAATCGACCCCAGTTTACCACCGCCATTCCTCAGCGGCGCTATCAGGTGGGTGAGTACGAGGCGATTATTTTAGGGGAAATCGAAACCGAGGGCCCGGTTCAATATCAGTATATCCTGGCGATGATTGTTGAGGGCTCCCGGGAGCCCAAGCTTTATGTCACGCTGGAGCGTGATCAGGCGGATAAGGACACTTTAAGGGTTTTAGGGCACGAGCTGGATGAGGTCCTGGGCACTTCCGGTCAATGGCGGGAACCCCTCGCCTTTACGGCCTCTGCCTTGTCAGTTGCCATGGAAGTACTGGGTCTGACCGACGAAGTCCCTGCACTTCTGCAGTAAGTCCTAAAGCTATATCTACCACTGGGGGGAGCGCATGCCCCCAGATTTTTCGCAAATAACCCCACAGGTTAGATCCAATTATCGACTTAACAGCCCGTCTGGCTAACTGGTTTTGTCGCTATTCTTGGCTAATATTTGGGTATCCGGCGTAATTTCAGGACGATCTGATTCTGGAGCCAGCCACCCTAAACTGACTGAAAGGCCTAATGCGTCTGTAATTTTAGAATCGCGTTACCCAAGTGATAATCCTGAGCTGACGACGGAAAAAGCAGTCCAAACAAAAA
Source organism: Gammaproteobacteria bacterium (assembly GCA_029880755.1). Taxonomy (GTDB): domain Bacteria; phylum Pseudomonadota; class Gammaproteobacteria; order Acidiferrobacterales; family SZUA-150; genus JAOUNW01. The sequence continues at coordinate 2,075 of JAOUNW010000156.1, read as the reverse complement.
AGACATAGACAATAATGAGTGATACTAATTTTGCCTCGCGACTGAAAAAGTTCAAGGAATGGCGTGATGAGCTTATTACAACTATTGGCGAGTACCAGTCCTGGTTGGAAAAGCAGGGACAGACTGATGGCGAGGATGATCTCAGAGTTTATCAACTCATAGACAGTCTCAAGTCAGACAAGCTTGTGATCGCGCTGGTAGGTGAATTTTCGCGGGGAAAGACTGAGCTTCTGAACGCAATATTTTTTTCCGATTATAAGCAGCGTTTGCTGCCTTCCGCTGCGGGCCGCACTACCATGTGTCCAACAGAACTTCGTTATGACAAAAAAGAAGATCCCTATGTAAAGTTATTGCCAATTGAAACGCGCAAGACGTCAATCACTATAGCCGAATACAAGAAGACGCCGGTTCATTGGACCAAGGTTCACATTCTAAAAGCGAGTTCTGCCGATGAAGTGAGCAAGGCGTTTCTGGAGATAACCAAAACCAAGAAGGTGCACCCAAGAGAGGCCCAGGAGCTTGGACTCTATAATCCGGATGATACCGGCCCTGATGCCATTAAGCCGGTTGATGGTAAAGTGGAAATACCCATGTGGCGCCAGGCAGTGATTAATTTTCCCCATCCTTTGCTTGAGCAGGGATTGGTGATTCTGGATACACCGGGACTTAATGCGCTGGGCGCCGAACCCGAACTCACGTTAAGTATGTTGCCGGCTGCGCACGCAGTGCTATTTCTATTGGCAATAGATACTGGTGTTACCCGAACAGATCTGGAGATCTGGAACAGTCATGTCAATACTTCCAAAACTGAAAAGGGGCACGAGAATATTGTCGCCTTAAATAAAATAGATGGCCTGTGGGACGATATGCAGGATGATAAGGCGATTGCCAAAACCTTAAGGGAACAAGTGGATGAGACGTCACGGATTTTGCATGTAGACAAGAAATATATTTTCCCGATTTCAGCCAAGAATGGTCTGATAGGGAAAATCAAAGAAGACAAGATTATGCTCGCCCGGAGCGGTTTGCCGGAGCTGGAGAAAAAACTGGCGGAGGATATTGTTCCGGCGAAGCACGACATTATTCGGCACAAGGTCGTTTATGAGATCAGTGGCCGGTTGGAGGCCAGCCGTTCACTGTTGGCGTTTCAACTTGACAGTGTCAACAAGCAAATCGCCAGTCTTAAGGATCTGGGCAACAAAAACCTAACAGAAATAAAAGCTCGTGTGTCCGAGCTTAAGACGCAGAAACAGAAATATGATAACGAGATGAAGGGGTTTCAGGCCACACGCCAGGTACTGGGCCAGCATGCCAAGGAGTTGTTTGGGTACTTGAGTATGGAGAACTTTGACAAACTGGTTGCCCTAACGCGGCGGGATATGCAGGAGAGCTGGACCACAAGGGGCCTGAAAATCGGTATGAAAACCTTTTTTGAAGGAACTGCTACGCCCATGGAAGAGGTGAGAAAGAAGGCGGGAGAGATCAAGAAGGTGATTGATCAGATATGCGTCAAATTGCATAAGGAGTATGGCCTGTCTGAGATTCGACCGGCCAACTTGTCGTTACTGCCTTACGTGCTGGAACTGAAAAAACTCGAAGCCAAGGCAGAGGAATTTCGTAATAGCCCGGCGGTTATTGTGACAGAGCAAAATGCTTTAATACAAAAATTCTTTATCACCATGGTCAGTCAGGCGCGAACAATATTTGTGGAATGCAATGAGAAATCCAAGGCCTGGTTTCAAACAGTAGGTGGGCAGGTATTTTCCCAGATCCAGGAACATAAGCATGCTATTGATCGCGATATGGAGGCGCTCAGAAAAGTGCACGAGAACATGGACAGTCTTGGCGAGCAAATGTCCGATATTGATAAGCAGAAAAAAGAAATATCGACACAGCTGGCAACGATAGACGGGTTGCTTGCACGCATACAGCAGCCCATCTCCTGACAGCGAGACTAAAACAGCGTAGCGTCTCCATCGAGCTTATGTGATTTGAGGCTATTAAGGTAATTGACCTCTTCCTCGATAGTTTTGCTGTTCTCTTTGGCATCCAGCCGTTTCATGTAGACTTTACCT
>JAOUNW010000155.1 GCA_029880755.1 Gammaproteobacteria bacterium | reverse complement strand
CTGTGGCAATTGCAGCGGCCTCTTGCCTGGATCTAATCCTAAGCTTTTCATATATCTTTTCTTGCCTGTTTTCGATGGTCTTTGTGCTGACATCGAGTTCTTCTGCGATTTTCTCAATAGTCAGACCGGAGGCCAGGCGCTGCAGTGTTTCAACTTCCTTTTTATTAAGCTCGTAATTCCACATCACCAGGGCCTTTCCCAGATCAGTAGCGTCTTCTATTGGGATATGGTCAGGAATCACAATAAACCTCACATTTCCAGAAAGACCGATGATTTCCATTCCAATCTGCATGTCGTCCTCTTATCCATCTACATGCAGAATAAGACTGCGAAGCATTAACCGCCATATATTCAACGGCATAACCGTTAAATACGGCTATTTAGTTTTTTTCGATAATTTGGTATAATTCCGACAAATCCGTCGAATTCGTCAAAATGGCATAATGGAAGCGTTTCGAAGAAGCATTAAAATCGCGGTTCTCAGTTCAAGAGGAATTGTCGATGATGAGCTTGTGGAAAAATCCTCTGAGCTAGACAAGGCAATTGCAAAGCTTGCTGGCAGATCTCTTTCCAAAGCATTACTATTAGTATTTTACTATGCGTACCATTGCCATAAGTCTTGGGAAGAGATAGCTCAAATATTATATGACCGCCACGACAAAGAATACAGTGTGAAAACATTAATGGATTACGGCTCGAAAATTGAACGGATTATTGGCGCTTTAGCAGAGAGCTCAAAGGAAATCCAAGCATGGGAAACAATTACTCAGCCATAACCAACGATGAGCTTAGAGAAGCCCTGGCTAAAATGCTTATCGATAAAGCGGAAGAGGCATATTCTGTAAAAGCATATGAAGATGCTATTGAATATATAAAAGCGATTATTTGGACTAGGCCTGAAGATCCATCAGGTCCCAAATTGATGGTTAAGTACTCTCTCTCATTCATATATTCAATCTTGGCAGCACCATATATCATCACATTGTCCGCTAACTCCGAGTGGAGCGATGAATCTGAGTCGATCGATGACTCCGAGTCGAATAATGATATTGAGTCGAACTATGAAACCAAATCGGACGATGTCACCATTATCCTGATAAATATGTTTAAATGTTTGTCGAATTATCCTGAGAAATCCATCCAAGAGTTGATACTTAACTACATTGCTCGCAATATATTTAACGCAAGCAATATCTTTACAGACAAATTTCAATGGGAGTTTGAATTAATAATTAATAGAGCCTTACAAGCATATTTAAAAGAAGATATGGGGACAGGTAGTCGACCTGAATTGAGAGAATGGGTGTCAAAAAATAGTCCTAAAGATAAATATTCTTCACTAATGCAAAAGAAAAATGCCAGTTTATCAGAAGAAGAAGCGCTTTGCGCGCTAGGATATTTGTTACATAAGTACGACCTGTATCAAATCGAGAACTTAATGCAAAGCTTCCGTACGCAAGATAGCGAAACAGGCCACACATAATACTAATACTGCACAGGTATCGCCTGCCACGTTATTAACTGTATAGCCGTTGATATTCATTGGGTGAGCATTGTATCCAATTCACAGATAAACCGAAACATTTATAAACTCCGCCATTTTCCTTGTTTCAAAAACGCTACCACTGATGAGTGACGTCAAAAAGAATGGCATCAAACTACAATATTCCAATATTGCCCCAGTACGTTCCAGCTAGTCCTAAATACAACCTTCCGAGCGTCAAAGAAAGAAATCCCTCAATTCAAATTATTGCGCCATACTCTTGCTCGCCTGTTGGAATAGATAACCCGAGCAATCTTGCCGACACAATATTCAAGGCCCCGCTACCTGATGAACCAGATTTGTCTGATTTCATCTCTGGTAAGGTGGATATTGAGAAAAGCCAACTGCAAATATTGCTGGAACAAATAGAAGCGCGACATAAGATTTCCAATAAGATTCGTTATGATCTCCAAAGGAAGGAGCTTGAAATATCTTCAGATTTGCTTGCTACCAATTCGTCTTATCCTATGCAAGATCAGGAAAAAGCCAAAGCAGGTCTGCAAAAAAGAATGGACGTTCTCGAGAAAGAGCGAAACATGGAATACGTTGCTCTTTGGCGTGATACTCAAAAGGTTCTGTTAGAAATAATGAAGCGCTGGTCCACGTTATCGAATCTTGAAAGGAGGTCAGGGGTGATCAACGGTGACCTTTGACGATGCCCTGCGAAGACTGACGCCCATGATCGGGAAGGCCAAGGCCGACCGGCTTTGGAGAGCATACCTCCTGGAAGATCGTGATGGCCAAAATGATATTTACGCCTGGGTACAGCTCAATCTGGAAAAGAGTCTTGGACACGAATCTTCAGGCACAGGTCAATTCCTCTCCCTTCCATCGGCGGATAAAGCAAGCGGCCAGTACTATATTGGTGATGTCGTCCAGTCTGGTGATGATCAAAGAAGATTTGGCCTTCGAGATAGTGAATTAATCCAACACCTGGCCATATTTGGCCGATCAGGGGCAGGAAAGACAAACACTGTCATTCGCCTCATAAAGGAACTGGCGCGAAATAAAAAGCCCTTCCTGCTTTTCGACTGGAAACGAAACTACCGTGATCTCCTGGCCTGTAAAAACCCGATCCCTCTTGAAATCTACACTGCCGGGATTGGTATCCGCCCTTTAAGGTTCAATCCACTTATCCCACCGACAGGAACCTCGCCAAAAGTATGGCTGAAAAAGCTCATCGAAATAGCCTGCAATAGCTTCTACCTGGGCGAAGGTGTCAGCTTCCTTCTCCAAGAGGCCATCGACGCGGTTTACGAGAGCCACGGAGTCTACGAGCAAAAGTCCGCTCACAACTATCCCACAATGAAGGATATCCTGCTTCATCTCCAGGAGAAGAAGGTGAGAGGCCGTCAGGCGCTTTGGATGGATTCAGCCCTGCGAGCCCTGCAGACCCTATGTTTCGGCCCAATCTCGGACGTGATAAACGTCTCCAACAACTCAAGCCTCGACAGGGTTCTTATGCAAAACGCCATTCTGGAGCTTGATTCCCTGGCGAACGCAGAGAAAGTATTCCTCATAGAATCCCTGATGATCTGGATACACCAGTTCCGTCTGAATGAGCCCCAAAGGGAAGTCCTAAAGCATGTATTGGTAATAGAAGAAGCGCACAACCTGACTGATTCAGCTGAAAAATCGTCTGTGATCAACAACCTCATGCGTGAAATCAGGGAACTTGGCGAAGCCATCGTCCTGGTAGATCAGCACCCGAGCCAGATGCCGGTACCGGCCATGGGAAACACCTATTGCACAATAGCCCTCAACCTGAAACACAGTAAAGACATCCAGGCCCTGGCCGATGCTATGCAGATTCCGCACAAAGACAATGCCCTGTTTGGCCATCTGGAAACAGGCAAAGCCATAGTCAAGATGCAAAACAGGTTCACCCAACCCTTCATGATCGAGATCCCGAAAGAATCCTTGCCCAAGGGAACGGTGACTGATTTATACTTATCCCAGCTTTACGGCGTAGATTCCAGCGTTTCCAATGTATTTGAACAAGAAGAAATCCCTGATTCCAAAACCGGGGAAATTCCAGAATCCCGTAGAAAAGAAGAAACAGGTGATAAAAGGCCTATCACCGAGTTGGAAGAGATCTTCCTACGTGATGTCCTGGAGCATCCATTTGATGGGGTTGTCAGGCGTTACAGTCGGCTGGATATCAGCAGACGACGTGGTAACGCTATAAGAGAAAAGTTAATAGCCACCGGCGCTCTCCGCTCCGTTCCGGTTTTCACGAAGAATGGCAAAGTGGTCCTGCTGGAACCGACACCGGCAATGTGGCGATCCCTGGCCAAATTTGGTGGAAAGGTTCCATCTCATCGCGAAGGTGGCATCGTTCACCGCTATTGGAAATGGAAACTGAAAGACCATTTCGACAGCCTTGGCTGTAAAACAACTGAAGAGAAACACATTGGGGGCGGGCTGCTTGTGGATCTACACGTGGAAAAGGGAGATTTGAAGATTGGCGTGGAGGTAGAAACTGGATCGAGGGGTATGAAGAACATTCATAAAGTGTTGGATGCTGGATACGACTTTGTCTTCAGTTTTGCGATCAATGGATATATACGTTCACAAATATCCAGCAGCGTTATAAAGTCGGGAATCGACCACAGTGTAAACCTCACTTTTTTAGTGCCACGCTAAATTGAAGTATCCGGGTGATTTCTCACCGCCAGATATTCTGTTGGCGGCAAGTTGCCAAGCGACTC
>JAOUNW010000154.1 GCA_029880755.1 Gammaproteobacteria bacterium | reverse complement strand
TGGCTCCCGCATCGGCATAGTCATGAACGGTTCGCCTCTGTTCACCGGAGGGGCTGGCTCCGGTGAGAGCGAAATCCGCCGATGGATGCTGGAGAACGATTGGGTGGAGGCGATAGTCGCCCTGCCGACCGACCTGTTCTACAACACCGGAATCCAGACCTATGTATGGCTCCTTTCCAACCGAAAGGAGAAGGCACGCCATGGCAAGGTCCAGCTGATCGACGCATCGTCCGAGCGGTTCTGGAAATCGATGCGCAAAAGCCTTGGGGCCAAACGGCGCGAGATACCGGAAGAGGCAAGGCACGAAATTGTCCGTATCTACTCCGAAATGCTCAACGGCGGCGGGGATTGGGGCGATTACTCAAAGATATTTGACTCCACGGATTTTGGTTATCGGGAGATAAGGGTGGAGCGGCCCTTGCGCCTGAATTTCCAGGCCAGCGAGGAGCGTATCGCCCGGCTGGAGGAGACGAAGGTTTTTGAAAAGCTGGATGAGGAAGAGAAGGCAACTGTTCTAACCGAGCTTAAGGCTTTGCCGAACAAGTTATACAAGAACCGGACTGAGTTTGAAAAGGTCCTTGGCAAAGCCCTCAAGAATAGTGGAACAAAGATCGGCGCTCCCTTGAAAAAGGCGATCATGACTGCCCTGGCCGAGCAGGATGAAGAGGCGGATATCTGCAAGGACAAGGATGGAAACGTAGAGCCGGACACCAGCCTGCGAGACCATGAGCTTGTGCCATTGAAGGAAGATTGGAAGGAGTATTTCGCCAGGGAGGTGACTCCCTTTGTGCCGGACGCCTGGGTGGATAAGAGCTATACCGACGCCAAGGACGGCAAGATTGGCCGGGTGGGCTACGAGATCAACTTCAACCGCTATTTTTATAAGTACGTGCCGCCCCGCCCGCTGGAGGAAATCGACGCGGAGCTGAAACAGTTGGAAGTGGAAATCGCCCACCTTCTGAAAGAGGTGTCGGGATGAGCAAGGAGCTTCCTGAAAGCGCGCTGGAAAGCCAATCTGAAGTGATCCTCTATCAGACAGAGGATGGGCGAAGCCACATTCAAATCCAACTGGACAAGGGGACAGCGTGGCTTTCCCAGGGGCAGATGGCGGAGCTTTATCAGACATCCAAACAGAATATAAGCCACCATGTTAAAAGCGTTTATGCCGAAGGGGAGCTTGCGTCAGAGGCAACTGTAAAGAAATATTTGACAGTTCAACAAGAGGGCGAACGGCATGTCCGCCGGATGGTGGAATATTACAACCTCGATATGATCATCGCCATAGGCTACCGGGTGAGGTCCCACCGGGGCACACAGTTCCGGCAATGGGCCACGGAACGTTTGCGGGAGTATCTTGTCAAGGGATTCACCATGGACGACCAACGGTTGAAGGAAGGCCGCTCTTACGGAGCCGACTACTTCGATGAACTGTTGGAGCGTATCAGGGACATCCGCGCTTCCGAAAAACGGTTCTACCAGAAAATACGCGACCTGTATACTCTTTCCATAGATTACGATCCACGCTCCGGGCAGACAATGGAATTTTTCCGAATTGTCCAGAACAAGCTTCATTGGGCGGTTTCCGGCAAGACAGCGGCGGAACTGATCGCCGAGCGCGCCACCGCTTCCAGGCCAAATATGGGATTGACCACGTGGAAAGGCGACAAGGTCCGAAAAGGTGACGTATCAATCGCCAAAAACTATTTAAACTCGGATGAGATATCAGAGCTGAACCGGGTGGTAACCATGTATCTGGATTTTGCGGAGGACCAGGCCAAGCGCCGCAGACCCCTGTACATGAAAGACTGGCGGGAAAAGCTGGATGCGTTTTTGAAGTTTAACGAGCGCGATATACTGGATCATGCCGGAAATGTTTCCATGGAAGTGGCAAAAGCGCTGGCATATCAGGAGTATGAAAAGTTCAGCCAACGCAGGCTGGCGGAGGAAGCGGACCGGGCGGATGAGGAGTTCGAGAAGCTGGCCAATGCCTTGGAGGAAAAGAGCAAATCGCCCCCCGGCAAGCATGGGGAGAACAAGGACCCGGACAAATGAGCCATAAAGCCTATCCAGCGTATAAACTCTTTGCAGTCTTATGGCCAGAAGAGATCGACGCAGAGCTGAAGCAGCTGGAAGTGGAGATCGCCCACCTTCTGAAAGAGGTGTCGGGATGAGTGATTTAGCTAAAACCATTTGCTTCCAGGATGAGTTGGAGACAGCTCTCAACCTGATTAAAACTGGCTTTTGTGAGTTGCAAGAAATGAATTCCAGATATGAAGGTTTTCATTTACCACAACAACTAATTGCCAGCGGTTTTGAGCGGCTTTTTAAGTGTTACTTTTGTTTGGTGTATAAAGCCAGAAATGGGAATTATCCTGATCCAGGATTTCTTAAAAAACTTGGGCACGACCTGGAAAAATTAAAAGGTATCTTAGTTGATGATTACTTTTCAACAAATAATCGGCCTCAATTATGTGACGATCTTGAGTTCCTGAGAAATGATTCCCTTCTAAATAGCATTATCCATATCCTGTCTGAGTTTGGTCAAAAAGCCAGATATTACAACCTGGATATAATTACAGGTAGCAAAAGTCAGTCTATTGATCCACAAAAGGAATGGGAAAAGTTGAAAACAAAATTTGCTGAGCCCAATCCAGATACACCCTTCAACTATGACGCTCACGAAATGGACTTCCTACCACGGTTCAACGCTGAGATCATTTCTAAGCTGGAGCGTATGGCTAGAGCTATTGCAATGCAATTTACATTAGGAGGGCATGGAGAAGACCTAAGGCAAATGTCGTCAACCATAGCTGAATTCAGAAATCTAAGAAACGAAGAATTCGGGACGGTGGACTATCGGAATTCTGTTAAAAAGGTAAAAGAGCAGTGGGTTAAACGAAGCAAAGAAGAGGTGCTGAATAGCCCTTGGCCATCAAGGGTCATCTCCAAAGATCTGTTTGGTGGTGAATGGCCATTCCGTTTTGATGAAGTCCTTATCGAATGCAGGGACGACTTGTTTTGTGTGATTAACATTGCAGGGCATGATTTTGCTTTGAATGGCGCTACAAAAAGCCGATTTGAATATCCAGATCCACATGATGCAGGTGTTGCCATTTTAGGGAAATCAATGGGTCCATTTATTGACATGGCTTTTTCACTTTGCAAAGGAGCTATTAATGAAAGTAAGCCATGAAAGCTAATTTGCCTCATAAAAAGCACAAACCTTCCGGAGTTGAATGGCTTGGCGAGATACCTGCGCATTGGGAGGTAAAGTCCGCTTGCTTTGATTATGAAATACAGCTTGGCAAAATGTTGCAACCTGAAGCGGCCATGTCAAAAGACCAAGAAGCGCAATACTTTAAAGCCCAACATGTGCAATGGGAGTCAGTAAGAACAGACGGTTTACCAACAATGTGGGCGTCTAAGTCTGATCTGGCCAAATATGGTGTTATGAAAGGCGATCTATTGGTATGCGAAGGAGGGGAGGTTGGTCGCGCTGGAATCGTTCATGATCTCATCGATTCAGTGATTATTCAAAATGCCTTACACCGCGTTAGGTCTCGGAAAGCTGATCTCAGATTTTTGATGTTTACGCTAGAACATGCTGCAAGTCGGCATTGGTTTGAAATATTGTGCAATCGCGCTACTATTGCCCACTTTACTGGTGAAAAGTTCGGTTCTTTGAAAATCCCTTCTCCCCCACTCCCAGAGCAACGCGCCATTTCTGCTTTCCTTGACCGGGAGACGGGGCGCATCGATCAACTGATCGAGAAGAAACAACGGCTGGCGGAGCTGTTGAAGGAGAAGCGGGCGGCACTGATAAGCCACGCCGTGACCAAGGGCCTGGACCCCAACGCCCCCATGAAAGATTCCGGCATCGAATGGCTTGGAGAGATACCGGAGCATTGGGAGGTGCTGGCAATAAAACGGATTACCACTATCCCTATAACTGATGGACCACACGAAACACCTGAACTCTTGGATAATGGGATTCCATTTATCTCTGCAGAAGCGATCAAGAATGACAAGATCGACTTCGACAAGATGCGAGGTTATATCTCTCCAGAAGACCACGCCAAATTTTCAAGGAAATATAAGCCTCTGAGAGGTGACGTCTACCTAATCAAATCTGGAGCTACTACTGGCAATGTGGCGTTTGTTGATACTGATGATGAATTCAACATCTGGTCACCTCTTGCGGCAATCAGACCACACCCGAAGAAAGCCATCACGCTTTTTATATTTTTCTTTATGAAA
>JAOUNW010000153.1 GCA_029880755.1 Gammaproteobacteria bacterium | reverse complement strand
GCTGAAGATCGCACTGCTAATCTGGAGAATATTCTGGAACTACTGTTGGCGGGACAACAACGGTAAATAGCTGGAAGCCTATATTCTGATTTCGTTTTCCTGAAACCATTGGTAGGTTTGTGTCAGCCCTTCCTTCAAACCAAATTTTGCCTGCCAGCCCATGTTTTTTAACCGAGTCACATCCAGCAGTTTACGTGGCGCACCATCGGGCTTTGTTGTGTCAAAAACAATTTCTCCTGGGTAGTCAACAACCTCTTTCACCAGATTTGCCAATTCAGCGATTGTGATATCTTCACCCGTTCCCACATTAATATGCGAATTCATGGGCCGGATATTTGCTTCATATGCATCATCGTTCAGCCCCATTACGAACACCGAGGCATCGGCCATATCATCCACATGCAGGAATTCCCGGTAGGCCTTACCGGTTCCCCAGACTTCCACAGATGGCTGGTCGGCAATTTTGGCATCATGAAATTTGCGCATCAATGCCGGCACAACATGACTGTTTTCAAGATTAAAGTTATCCTGGGGGCCGTACAGGTTTGTCGGCATAACACTGCGGTAGTGAGTACCGTACTGTCGATTATAGGACTCACACATCTTAATACCTGCAATTTTTGCCACCGCATACGGCTCGTTTGTAGGTTCCAACTCTCCAGTTAACAAACTGGCCTCATTCATAGGCTGGGGTGCCATTTTTGGATAGATACAGGAACTGCCCAAAAATAATAACCGCTGGATGCCCGCACGCCAGGCTTCATGAATTACGTTATTCTGAATCATGAGATTGATATAGATAAATTCCGCTGGATAGGAATTATTGGCATGAATACCGCCCACTTTGGCAGCAGCCAACACCACATAGTCTATTTTGTTCTCGCCAAAAAACTCCCGCACTGCTTGCTGCTCCGTAAGATCCAGTTCCTTGTGCGTTCGCATAACTAAATTGGTTATCCCTTGTTCCTGAAGTTTCCGTACAATAGCCGAACCCACCATACCGCGATGGCCGGCGACAAAAACGGTTGACGAGGAATCCAGCATAGCAATCAAACGGTGGGGAAAATAATCTATTCGTGTCGATTAAAGGTTTGATAACCTTCTGTCTTGCACAGCTCGTCACGCTCCGCTTCTTTCAAATCAGAGATGACCATCTCCGTCACCAGATCCTTGAAACTGATGCGCGGCTGCCAACCCAGCTTTTCTTTTGCCTTCTTCGGATCGCCCAGTAACGTCTCTACTTCTGTGGGCCGGAAGTATTTGGGGTCCACGGCAACAATAACCTTACCGGTTTCTTCATTAATACCCTGCTCTTCCACGCCCTCGCCTTTCCAGCTAATAGACATGCCTAGTTCTTTGGCAGCGAGATCCACAAATTCGCGCACGGAGTATTGTTCTCCTGTTGCAATCACGAAATCTTCGGGTGCTTGTTGCTGTAACATCAACCACTGCATCTCGACATAGTCCTTGGCATGACCCCAGTCACGCTTGGCATCCATGTTACCCAAATAGAGCTTGTCCTGCAGACCCAGTTTTATTCGTGACAGCGCCCGGGTAATTTTCCGTGTTACGAAAGTTTCACCACGCAGCGGCGATTCGTGATTAAACAAAATACCGTTACAGGCATAGATACCATAGGCCTCACGATAGTTGATGGTAATCCAATAGGCGTAAAGCTTGGCCACAGCATAGGGCGACCTGGGGTAGAATGGTGTTGTTTCCTTTTGCGGGATCTCCTGCACCTTGCCAAACAGCTCCGAGGTGGACGCCTGATAATAGCGGGTCTTCTTGGTGAGCCCCAGAATCCTTATCGCCTCAAGAATACGCAAGGCGCCGAGTGCATCGGAGTTGGCGGTGTACTCGGGCTCTTCAAAAGAAACGGCAACATGAGATTGCGCGGCCAAATTATAAATTTCATCCGGTTGCACTTTCTCAATAATATGAATCAAACTACTGGAATCCGTGAGATCACCATGATGCAGCACAAACCGCCGGTTATCGATATGTGGGTCCTGGTACAGATGGTCAATGCGATCTGTATTGAAAAGAGAGGTGCGGCGCTTGATGCCGTGCACTTCGTAACCCTTTTCCAACAGAAACTCCGCCAGATAAGCGCCGTCCTGCCCGGTGACACCGGTTATTAGGGCCCGTTTTGTCATTGGATTTCTAACTCCATTTGCTTATTTTAACCAAAATATTTGCTGCTCTTTCGATACCACAGAGCATCACCGTACTATCATGGGACTACCAGGATTTGAGAAACGCTATTGCGCCTTTGCCAGATTTTCACCGGGAGTCGTATGTGCTTGGGCCCGGATTTTATTATATTTAATTGTTTTCCACAAATATTCTATAGATACTACATAAACGGCAAAAATTGCAAGAAATGCATAAAACATGAAGTACTCCGGAACCCTGTAGAGATAGCCAGCAATACCGATGCCCGCAAACATTAATGCGGCACCGGTAATGCACATAACCGTTTGAACCACTGTTAGGCCTTTTTCCAATAGAAGATGATGAATATGCTCCCTATCCGCTCCAAAAGGTGATTTACCTGCATACACCCGGCGCAGCATATTTCCGACTGCATCGTACAATGGCACCGCAAAGATCCAAAGCGCTGTTACTGGGTACATAACTTTACTATTGCCTTGCGAAAGTATCGTCATCATCCAGGCCAGCACGAATCCCAATAACATACTGCCGGCATCTCCCATAAATACAACGGCCTGTTTGCGCCCGGGAATAGGGAAATTAAACAATAGAAACGCCATCAACGCCCCGGCTAACGCAACCAAAAAACGGTTATCGCCACCGCCAATTGCCACAAGACAAATAAGCGCGGCAACAGTGACTAACGCCAACGTTCCCGCCAAGCCATCAATACCATCTACCATATTCATGGCATTGATACCGCCTACTACACCAAACACTGTTACGGGAATCGCTAGATAACCTAAAACCAGATCATCAGCAAAAAACATATGTCCAAGACTGAACAGCTCCACTCCTGCCCAGAGTACCATCAATAAAGTAGCAATTACCTGAGTCAGTATTCTAACGGAAACACGCAAGCCATTTCGATCGTCCGCCATCCCGACTACAACGAGAAATCCTGCAGACACCCAGAAGGCGGCCCAAGTGTTGTTCCACAAAAACATGCCGGAATCGCCGCCCTTAAAGATCACTAAAAATGTAATCAGCAATCCGCCGAAAATCGCCAGCCCTCCTACAAGAGGAACCGGCCCCTTGTGCAGCTTATGTCCACCAGGCTTATCAATGACCCCAAATGCGGGCGCAATTGCCTTAAGGACAATCACCCACATTAATGTTGTTATGATGGAAAATACTAATGACATATCTTATTAAGTTTACCTGCCTGAAGGTTTAATTCTAGCATGGTCTTTAGAATATCTGTTTCATTCTTATTTTGTATGGTTATTAGAATTAAGAATGTTTTTACTCGTTGTTCATTGATATCCCTACTGAATTATTAATCCACCGCTCCAATTTGCCTAAGATCCTAATTAATATAGCCGACTAACTATGGCAAAGCCTTTATATAAATATCCTCTCATGCGCATACAATACTCCGCACTTTGTCTTCTCTCTCAAACAATGTGCCGCTATATCTATCGATACTATACCCTACACTGCATTCAGTAACTCAAAATATTGTTTCGCTACAAGTTCCCACGTATACTTTTTTCTGGCAATTTTCCTCATTTCTCTCGAGTTTTTGTTTAATTCCTTATAGTCTGGATTTCGCAAAATGTTAGCTAATGAATCTATGGAATTAAAATAAGTCGCTTTCTCCTCTGTGGTGTACCGATTGAACACACAATCATAGGCAATAATTGGCCTTCCAAAGTGCATTGCCTCCACTAAAGATGGATTTGTTCCACCTGCGGAATGGCCGTGAATATAATATTTAGCATTAGCCCTCAAAGTGGCCAACTGTCCCAAATTATAAATGGGATCAAGCATGTAAGTATGCTTTGTATGCTTGTATTTACTTCTGAGTTTTCTGCCATATTCGCTATCATTCCAGTTCCCGACCATAATCAGAGGTTCGCTCTGCATTCTTGCAAAGGCTTCTAATATAATATGTATGTTATTTTCTGGTTCTATCCTACATACTGTAAATGAGTAATTAGCCGGTAAGTTGTACATATCTATATTTTCTTTACTTACATTAATGGCATGGTCGCCTCCATAGGCGATGATATGGCTATTGGCTCCGTACTCTCTCTGTAGG
>JAOUNW010000076.1 GCA_029880755.1 Gammaproteobacteria bacterium | reverse complement strand
CGAGGCAAACATGGTATCTGCTTGCAAAGAAGAGAGAGATGATACCCAGTAATAGGCTGCTTCATTACCTATCGGGTTCAGTTTTGTTTCAGGAGGAGTTCTCACTCAGTGTTAGAAGCCATAACAGGATTTATCGGCTTGTAAGAAAGCTGTTGGGTAAGGATTCCTTATAATTGGTACTATGTCATTCTTTATATTCTGATGGAAAGCTGTTTAATTTAGAATTCTATCTAGAAACTATATCCGAAACGCTGAATTATAAACCGGTCCTTATACTCAACTAGGGATTTGGTTTCTTCATCATAAAACTCTTGATAAGGTGGACGGTCCATGGCATTTTTTGGGGGATCGTGAAGCAAAGAATCCTTTAGACTATTTGGCATAGAAATAGCTAGATCTTCTAATATGCCGATCATATCTTCCCTGAGATTCTCGGTCTGACCGATTTTTATGTTGTTATTATCTAGTTCCGCATCACTGTCGATTCCAAATGTCCAGCTTGCATAAGCAGTTAGAGCACCGGTATCTGATTTCCTTAGGTTGTCTTTATCCATGATATTCAGCAACGTTGTTCGAAAATCGTTGCTGCCACCACACGAGGCCTGCTGGAACAGGTTTTGAGGGTCCATCTCGGAAGGAGTTGTCTCGGTGTTATGCATTAAATAGGTATACCAAGAAACATAGTAATCCCAGGGATTACGGATAAAACCAATTACCGGGAGGTCACTGTACCTCTCGGGAATATCTCTTACTGAACCATGACCGGGTACTGGCTGAATATCCCAGGTTTCAGGGGAGTGGGCGGTCAGCACGTCATGTAAGAAAGTGCCTCCGGTTTTCGGTAAATGCAAATAGACAAAGTGTTTGCATAGAAACATCTGTTTATTCTCCTGTGCTTATTTTCTTAGGCCCTGGAAACAGATTGCTTAGAGCAGGGCTAATTGCTAATCAAAAATCTACAGGAATACTGAGATTGACAGAGACACATTTTCTCATAGGGAACTGTTCGTAGGGGATGGCGCCGCGCCAAAGATTATGCGCCTCACTCGACAAATAATATGTCTCTGTGTCCTCTTCCATCTGTTGAGTAAGTTTCGTTAGGTGATCTTGCGTAAGGTTCATATGTTTGAGTATTAGCCCAAGTTTCTCCATATGATGCTCGTCTCCATGGCCCTTAAGAACATGATCAATCGCGTGGATAGACCACCCTTTGGTTGGCCGAAGTGCATATACTATGTCTTCCATTACGCCTGCTATTAGAGGCGTCGGTACATGTTCTAATACTGATATAGAATATATGCAGTCAATGTTTCCAGGCACATCTTTCAAGATATTCCTGGAAAAATTATCTCGAATGAATTGAATATGGGGATATTGCTCCTTAAATTGTTGGAATTCTTTAGGGCCATTCCCTGTGCCATCATATGGGTCAACAACAGTTACATCGTAGCCAAGCTGAGTTAAAAGATTTGCGATAAGAGGTTCGCCGGCGCCGATTTCCAATAACCTAGACCCCCGTGTCACATTACCGAGGATAGCCTTCAATACCCATGGCCGCTGGACGTCTTTCATGTCTCTATTGAGAGTTGAAATTGCTGGCAAATAGTCTGCGCTGTCACAGTAGTCTTTAACGGTTGCATAGCCGAGCCTGGGTGTTGAGTAATCCCGGTACGCTCGATAAATATTTTCCATATCAATTTTATGGTGCATTGGCGATATATGCTTTTTTAATGCCGAAAATATATGTAGCATCGCTCAGTGTTTTTACAGAATGATCCGCTTATAGATACACGCAATCGCTTCAATATGCTGGCTTCTAGGTTACGTGAAAGCTGCCTTGAATGTCAAAATCCACCGTGCCGGTAATGATGGAGTTTTTTTCTTCTCGAACCTTAAACATCATAAAATCGACTACTCTATGTATATACTTGCCGCTGGTATCCACTATTCCCGCGTTTAAAAAATAGTAACCGGGAGTCAGGTTGCAGGAAAATCGAAATTCAACAATAATTGTGGAGTGTTGTTTAATCAGTGGCTCGGCCTTATTTATGGGCGCGGAGAGGCATCCACCGAGTTCTGCACCCATGTTGGTCTTAATCAGCATTCCGAATAAAACGTTTTTTATGTCTTGTGCTGTTGTAACAGTATAGGAAAAAACATATTCCGTCTTTCTGTCTAGTATATTTACACTGTTTCCAAGCAGATCTCTTATTTGTGGGTTAAGTATCGATGCTCCGAATTCTCCATACCTTTGAGTGCTTTTGGGCACCATATTCGGATCGAAGGAGCCTTTTTGTTGTTGATCATGCTTATTTGTAGTGGATAGCAGATCGCCATGTATTGGTGTTTCATTATTTTCTTTCAATAATTCAAGAATATACTGTGGGCGTTCTTTGTCAGGCATAAAAATGAGCCTCTGATACTTGTCCGCAATCTCCTTTGGCTGCCCCTGGGCAATCAGTTTACCCTCCTCCAATAGCATGGCCCGGTCACAAAATTCCATAATAGCCGTTATAGAGTGCGTAACGAACAATATGGTAGTACCATTTTCTTGAATACTTCTCATTTTGGCATAGCACTTTCTGCTAAAAGCGGCGTCGCCAACTGCTAGTGCCTCGTCCACAATAAATATATCCGGATTAACATTTATCGCGACGGCGAAACCCAGTCGCACTACCATACCACTGGAATAAGTTTTAACGGGTTGGTCGATGAAATCACCGATATCTGCAAACTCCTCAATATAAGCCATCTGGGCGGTAATTTCTTCATACGGAATTCCTAGAATGGACGCAGTGAGAATTGCATTTTCTCTTCCAGTAAACTCTGGGTTAAAACCGGTGCCGAGCTCCAGTAGTGCAGTTATTCTTCCCCTGACATCAAGTTTTCCCGAGGTGGGGGTGAGAGTCCCGCAAATCATTTTTAGCAACGTTGACTTCCCTGCACCGTTTCTGCCGAGAATACCAACTGTTTCTCCCTTCGTGATCTCAAAAGAGATGTCTTGTGCCGCCCAGTATTCCCTGTAAAGTTGTTTACGGCCTTTTAAAAGAGACTGAAATAGCCTATCTCTGGGTTTGTTGTAAATATGGTAGCTTTTGGATAGCTTCTGAGCATGAATGGCAATATCAGAGGACATCTGCAAAACCTTTTCTTGTTTTTTGGAACCATGCCCAGCCAAGAAACCAAAAGGTCAGGGCAGCTATGGAGTAGATAAGTAAACCTTGCCAGTCAGGTAAATTTCCCCACAACAATATGTTACGCATTTCTATAATGATAAACGTCAGTGGATTTAAAAAAAGATAATGTTGATAATTTTCCGGAATAGCGGTTATTGGGTAAAATATAGGACTCAAAAATAGTAATGCACTTGAGAGCATGCCGGCTGTTTGGGATAGGTCTCTAAAATAAACTCCGAAAGAGCTAAGAAGTAATGCGATGCCAAGCAGCAGAATCAGAAAGGGCAATAATACGATTGGGAGTAGTAAGACAGTAATAGGGATTTGGCCGGTTAAAATGAAATTGTATGCCATTAAAATTAGCATGCTAACGAGCGTATGAAAAAGTGCGGCGCCTATAGTAATAGCAGGCAATATCTCTAAGGGAAATACAACTTTTGTTACAAGGTTGGGGCTGCCAGCTATCAGTCGGGTTGCCCGGGTGATAACTTCCGAGAACAAACCATGAATAATGAGGCCTGTAAATAGAATGGCAATGAACTCCGATTGATGACCGCTTCCCTGGCTCCAGCGCATCCGAAAAACAGATCCAAATATAACTGTATATATACTTAACATAAAAACCGGATTGACAAGTGACCAAAATAGACCAAGCATCGATCCTCGATAACGCCCGATTACCTCGCGTTTTGCCATTTGTCCGATGAGATGACGGTGTACCCAGAGAGGACGAATTATGGCGGGGGCGTTTAGGGTCCTAATAAAGCTGTTACTCATGATGATCAAATTTAGTTAACTGGCTAGTAGCTCTAGAACGGTGGGTGGCTATTGTTGGGGTAGGCTTCGTCGCAAAAGTATCGTCATTTAGCGAATCTACCGGTTTTTAGCGGAACAGGGAAGGCAATTCAGTAACGTGGCAGGAAATGATTATTGTCTGCCGACCAGAGTTTGGAATATTTCCAGCATAATCGTCTGCTACCGGCCTAAGAGTTATTTGGTTGTTGGAAACCGTTAATATGTCCCCATGTAACTAAACATCTGTATACCCCTAATTTTGAATAGACCATAGAAATACTCGATAAATATGCGCTCACTTCCTCTTTTGTTTGCCCTGTTTTTGGCCATCCCTCTCATTGAGATTGTTGTCTTGATTAAGGTTGGCGGGATCATTGGTGCCGGCTGGACCATTATCCTGGTTGTGGCGACTGCCTTGATGGGCGCTGTGTTGGTGAGAACCCAGGGGCTGGCGACCTTTTCGCGTATCCAGAACCTCTTGGGTCGTGGGGAAATACCGGCTATTGAAATGTGTGAGGCCATGGCCCTGTTTCTGGCCGGTGCTTTGTTGTTAACCCCTGGATTTGTGACGGACTCCCTTGGTTTTCTGCTTTTAGTGCCAGGGCTTCGGCGCTGGATCATCCTGCATTTTCTACAGAATGGTTTTGTGGCGGCTGCCCGCCCATCCCCTCAGCATCGGCCCCCACTGGAAGGACAATGGCGGCATAAGGATGACTCTTAGCCCCTTGACATCACTGCATCGGCCATTATCATTAGCACTCATTAATGGAGAGTGCTAACAACGGCGAATTGAGCTAAAAAAATAGCTGAAATACAGCCGTTTAGGATGCTTGATATCCCATAAGGCAGTCTCCATAAGTTGAGTCCCTCTGGTTTACATATATTTTGATTAGGTAAGGAGAAGCAAAATGAATATTCGTCCCCTTCACGACCGCGTTATTGTGCGCCGTTTGGAAGAAGAGAAAATGAGCCCCGGCGGTATCGTGATTCCTGATTCAGCCAAAGAAAAACCTATCCAGGGCGAAGTCACCGCCGTGGGTAAAGGCAAGATCACAGAAAACGGTGACATTCGTCCCCTGGATGTCAAAGTCGGTGACCGGGTGTTGTTCGGCAAGTATTCCGGTACCGAAGTCAAAGTCGGTGATGAAGAACTGCTGGTAATGCGCGAAGAAGACATTATGGGTGTTGTTGAGGCCGCCTAAGGTCAGACATCACAATAGATTGAGAATGTAACGGATAAGTTAAGAGAGGAAATAATCATGGCAGCAAAAGAAGTTAAATTTTCGGATAGCGCCCGCAAGCGCATGATGGAAGGCGTTAATATCCTGGCAAATGCCGTAAAAGTCACCCTGGGGCCAAAAGGCCGCAACGTTGTGTTGGAGAAGTCTTTTGGTGCACCGACTGTCACCAAAGACGGTGTATCGGTAGCCAAGGAAATCGAACTAAAAGACCGATACGAAAACATGGGTGCTCAAATGGTAAAGGAAGTGGCTTCCAAGACGTCAGATGTGGCGGGTGATGGCACCACAACTGCTACGGTTCTGGCTCAGGCCATTTTGCGTGAAGGTCTTAAGTCAGTGGCTGCAGGCATGAACCCCATGGATCTCAAACGTGGTATCGACAAGGCGGTTGCCTGTGCTGTGGAAGAGTTGAAAAAGTTGTCCAAGCCTTGCTCTGACCACAAAGAAATCGCCCAGGTTGGTACTATTTCTGCCAACTCCGATGAATCCATTGGCAGTGTTATCGCTGAAGCCATGGAGAAGGTCGGCAAGGAAGGCGTCATTACCGTTGAAGAGGGTTCCGGTCTGGAAAATGAACTGGATATCGTAGAAGGTATGCAGTTTGACCGCGGTTATTTGTCTCCTTACTTTGTTACCAATCAGGACACCATGAGCGCCGATCTGGAAAGCCCATACATCCTGATTCATGACAAGAAGGTCTCCAATATCCGTGAACTCTTGCCGGTACTGGAAAGCGTCGCCAAGACCAGCCGTCCGCTAATGATTATTGCCGAAGATATCGAAGGCGAGGCATTGGCAACTTTAGTGGTAAATAACATTCGCGGTATTTTGAAAGTCGCTGCTGTCAAAGCACCCGGATTCGGTGATCGCCGCAAGGCCATGTTGCAGGACATCGCTGTTCTTACTGGCGGCCAGGTGATTTCGGATGAAGTGGGCATGAAGTTGGAAAGCGCAACCATTGACATGTTGGGCCAGGCCAAGCGCATTCAGATCAGCAAGGAAAACAGCACCATTATTGATGGTGCCGGCCAGAAGAGCGAGATCGAGGCACGAGTCAAACAGATTCGCACTCAAATCGAAGAAGCCACTTCTGATTACGACAAGGAAAAAATGCAGGAACGTGTGGCCAAGCTGGCCGGCGGCGTAGCAGTAATCAAGGTGGGTGCCGCTACCGAAGTGGAAATGAAAGAAAAGAAGGCCCGCGTGGAAGATGCGCTGCATGCAACCCGCGCCGCCGTTGAAGAAGGCGTGGTGCCGGGTGGTGGTGTAGCCCTGGTGCGCACACTGGCAGCAGTCAAGAAAACCAAGGGCGATAACCATGACCAGGATGTCGGTATCCAGATTGCGACTCGCGCCATGGAAGAGCCTTTACGTCAGATAGTTGCTAATGCAGGTGAGGAGCCTTCTGTAGTTTTTCATAAGGTTTCGGAAGGCAAGGGCAGCTTTGGCTACAACGCCGGCAGCGGTGAATACGGTGACATGTTGCAAATGGGTATTCTCGATCCAACCAAGGTTACTCGTACTGCACTGCAGCACGCTGCGTCCATTGCTGGCTTAATGATCACTACCGAAGCTATGGTGGCGGAAGCACCGCAAGACGAAAAATCTGCTCCGGCAATGCCTGATATGGGCGGCATGGGTGGAATGGGCGGCATGATGTAAGCCAACCCTCTTTTAGGTAAGAGCTAAACAAAACCCCCGCTCAAAAGGCGGGGGTTTTGTTTTGTAAAGCGTATATTTTCCAGGATCGAAGCGGCTAAATCTAAGATACTGTCGGAAGCTTGCTTGCCAGATCAGGCTGGTTTGCATAGTAAGTAACCATTGGTTCGCCCCTGTTACCGTCAGATACCAGGTATTGATAATCCATTCCCTCTTTACCCGAGTCGGTGAACAGGCCCATAACAATCCCAAGGTCAGGCGCGGAATGAGTCTCGGAGACTCGTTTATATTCTTTGGCGCCAGCATCGAACTGTAGTACTTTAATGATAATCATCGCCTAGTCCCTCCTGTTAAATGCAGGTTAAGGAGAAATAAGCCCACCAATTCAAAGTATAGCAGAAAGGATTCTTGTGCTTATTAAGGTATTGTTATTTAGGAAAATTTGCGCGACTTCTGACCAAAAAATCGTCGAGCAAACCTGACGGTTATAACTGCTAAACTAGCAACATAACGTTCGTACGCTGTTACCATTTGATGTGAGTAAAGGAGCACCCATGAATACCATAACTTATATTTTTATCGGTGGATTTCTGGTTCTAATATTTTACTTCATTGCCATCTTCAATAATCTGATTCGTCTCAAAAACCAGTTTAAAAACGCTTTCTCTCAAATCGATGTCCAGCTCAAGCGGAGGTATGACTTGATCCCCAATCTGGTGGAGACTGCCAAAGGGTATATGAAGCACGAGCGGGAGACTCTGGAAGCAGTCATCAAAGCGAGGGGAAATGCCGAGTCCGCCAGAAAAAACGCGGCCCGTGACCCGGGAAACCAGGGGAGCATGCAACAACTGATGGAGGCCGAGGCCTCGTTGTCAGGAATTTTGGGGCGCCTCTTTGCTTTGTCAGAAAGTTATCCCGAGTTAAAGGCGGATCAGACCATTCGCGATGTCATGGAGGAACTAAAAACAACGGAGAACCGTATTGCCTTTTCGCGTCAGGCCTACAATGATTCCGTGATGTCTTACAACACTGCAATGGAAGTATTTCCCAATAACTTTGTCGCCAATTTGTTTGCGTTTAAACAGGCAGGCCTGTGGACCAGTGAAACCAAGGCTGAGCGTCAGGCGGTAAAAGTTTCCTTTTAGTTTCGGTTTATGAATTTTTTTGAGCACCAACACCGGGCCCGTCAATGGACTGCGCGGCTGGTGTTGTTGTTTCTTGCCGCCGTCTTGCTGATTGTTCTGGCAGTGAATATTGGCGTTGGTTTTGCCTTTTCTCTATACGCCGCAACTCAAGATTATGGTGTTACGGAGAGCGCATCCCTTTTAGGGGCGGTGAGTGCACACATTTACGTTTTTACAACGTTAGCAACCCTGGGGATCATTGCGGCAGGGACCATAAAACGCTTGTACGATATTTCGGCGGGTGGCAAGGCGGTGGCTGAAATGATGGGTGGTCGCAGGGTGGATCGGTATACCGAAGTGGCCTCTGAACGCCAATTATTAAATGTAGTGGATGAGATGGCCATCGCATCAGGTATTGCCTCGCCTGCCGTTTATATTATGGATAACCAGCGATCCATTAATGCTTTTGCCGCCGGTTTCTCTCCCAATAGCGCTGTTATCGCAGTAACCAGCGGCACCCTGGAGTCGCTGACCCGCGAGGAACTTCAGGGTGTAATTGCCCACGAGTTCAGCCATGTTCTGAACGGTGATATGCAAATCAATGTTCGTTTATTGGGTATCCTGAATGGTATTACCTACATCGGTACTGGTGGTAAACAGTTATTACGTGTCAGGCATCCTGCCCTGGTGTTTATCGGTATGTTGTTAGCGGTAGCGGGATATACAGGTGTGTTTTTTGCACACTTAATTAAATCCGCTGTTTCTCGGCAGCGGGAATTTCTGGCGGATGCGTCGGCCGTGCAATTCACTCGCAACCCGGATGGTATCGCGAGCGCTCTTTCCAAGATCTATTTACTGCCTTATATGCCTGCAATTCGCAACCGTCACTCGGAAGAAATCAGCCATATGTTTTTCAGTAACGTCGGCAGCATTGCTTCTTTCGATTTTATGGCGACTCATCCACCCCTGGAGGAACGCATTAAACGTATCAAGCCGGGAATAAGGTTTGAGAAACTGGTCCGAACGAAGCGGGAAAAAACCGAAATGCTGCACAAGGGCCTGATTGAGCCCTCCAGGATTAACAATGTGTTTTTGGGGATGGAAGACCTGGGTGTCGATTCTGGTCATATACTGGAGAGTGTGGGTAATCCAAGTGCCTTGCATATGGCCTATGCAGCTGCGCTGCTTGAAACTATTCCCGCCTCTGTGCTGAAAACATTAGAGACAGGCGAAGGTGCGCAGGCAGTGGTGTATGCCATGGTAATAGAACAAAAGCATTCACAAGCCCAGTTTAACTGGCTTAAAGAGAATGCCTACGCCGAGCTGGTAAAACAGGTTGAGTCCGTATGGCAGAATATACACAAGCTGGATAAACGTTACCGTTTGCCCATTCTGGATCTCGCGCTACCGATACTAAAGGCTCTAACGCAAGAACAAAAAAATAGCCTGCTAAATAGTGTCGAGGCCCTGATAAAGCTGGATGAAAGAATCACGCTGGAAGAGTATGTGGTACACGCAATTCTGAGGCATCAGTTAAGCAACAAAGCGGACAAAGCGCCTCGCATACGGCACACTCACTTGGCACCGGTGACTCCTGAATGTGTATTATTACTATCATTTCTGGCCTATGCCGGAGCGGGGAGAGGGCAAGATATTAACAAGGCCTTTATGAAAGGCGCACAGGTTCTGCAACTCAAAGATGCCGCCCTTCTCGGTAAGCAGTTTATCAAACTTGGAGATCTGGAGGATGCTCTGTCAGAGCTGCGCAAATTGGCATTTCGTCCACGACGCCAACTAGTTGGTGCTTGCGCTGAAACTGTCATGGCGAATGGCTATATTCATACCCGAGAGGCCGAGCTGCTGCGCATGATTGCGGAGGTTCTGGAGTGTCCTATGCCCCCAATTATCAATGGAAATCACTGACTAAATAGCCCATAACAGATTATAGAGATAGCCGATTTCAGGTAAAC